>SVPX01000030.1 GCA_015065665.1 Oscillospiraceae bacterium
CCACTTCTTTTTCCTGCTCGGTTTCGCGGACAATCTTAACAGCCTTGTCGATATCCAAGAGAATCTCGCGAAGTCCATAGAGAAGATGGAGTTTTTCCTGTTTCTTGCGAAGGTCGTGATGGGTTCTTCTGCGGACACATTCAATACGGAATGCAATCCACTCATCAAGAAGATCACGAACACCCAATACCATGGGAGTGCCACCAATAAGGATATTGAAATTACAGGAGAAGCTATCCTCTAAAGGTGTGAGACGATAGAGTTTCTTCATAAGAGCATCGGGGTCTGTGCCACGCTTAAGGTCAATTGTGATACGCAAACCGTTAAGACCTGTTTCATCTCGGATATCAGCAATTTCTTTAATTTTGCCAGCTTTTACAAGGTCGATTACCTTCTCGATGATTGCTTCGATAGTTGTGGAAGGAGCAATAGAAGAAATATCGATACAGTTGTTAGCTTTATCATAGGTATAGTCACTGCGGACTTTGATACTTCCTCTGCCTGTTTCGTAGATATCACGAAGTGCCTGCTCGTTATATACAATCTGTCCGCCGCCTGAGAAATCGGGAGCAGGAAGAGTTGAATATATATCGTGGTCTTTATCCCGGATAAGTGCTGCTGTGGTCTCGCAAATCTCACGAAGATTGAATGAACATACGGAAGATGCCATACCAACAGCGATACCTGTGTTTGCATTGACAAGCACTGAAGGGAAAGTTACAGGCAGGAGTGTAGGCTCCTTCATTGTATTATCATAGTTATCTACGAAATCTACTGTATCCTTGTCGATATCTCTGAAAAGTTCGTTACAGAGAGGCTCCAGTTTTGCCTCGGTGTATCGGGGAGCAGCCCATGCCATATCTCGGGAATAGAACTTACCAAAGTTACCCTTGGAAAGTACAAAAGGATGAAGAAGCGCCTCGTATCCTCGTGACAGACGGACCATTGTATCGTAGATAGCCGCATCACCATGGGGATTGAGCTTCATTGTGTCACCAACAATATTGGCGGACTTTGTAAGGTTTCCTGTTAAAAGTCCCTTCTTGTACATTGTGTAAAGAAGTTTTCTGTGAGAGGGCTTGAAGCCGTCAATCTCAGGGATTGCTCTGGAGAGAATAACGCTCATTGCGTAAGGCATATAGTTGCTCTCAAGAGTATAGACTATGTTCTGCTCTACAATCTCACCTGCGCCTTCAATAACACCTGTGGCTGTAGGCTGAAGCATTTCTCTGTCGGATTTTTTCTTTGCCATTATATTCTCCCCCTTTCTCAGCTTAAGTCAAGATTGTCAATATAATTCTCGCCATACTGAACAATGTAGTCTTTTCTGCCCTGAAGATTATCACCAAGGAGAATATCGAACATCTCGGCTGTACGCTGTGCATCATCAGGCATAACCTTGATAAGACGTCTTGTGGCGGGATTCATTGTTGTAAGGTTCATCATATCAGCCTGGTTTTCACCAAGTCCCTTACTACGCTGAACAGTGAATTTGCCATTGCCTATCTCTGCAATGAACTTGTCTTTTTCCTGCTCAGTATATGCAAAATATGTTTTATCTTTGGATGTAATTTCATAGAGTGGTGACTCCGCAATGTAAACCTTACCCTCTTCTATAAGAGTAGGAGTCAGACGATAAATCATTGTGAGAAGAAGTGTGCGGATCTGATAGCCGTCAACATCAGCATCGGTACAGATGATAACCTTGCTGTAACGAAGGTTATCAAGATTGAATGCTGATAAATCCTTGTTGGATTTGGTAGTTACCTCTACACCGCAACCCAGAACCTTGATAAGGTCGGTGATAATATCACTTTTAAAGATTCGGGAATAATCGGCTTTGAGGCAGTTGAGAATCTTACCGCGGATAGGCATAACAGCCTGAAAATAAGGATCACGAGCCTGCTTACAGGAACCCAGAGCAGAGTCACCCTCTACGATAAAGAGTTCTCGCTCGGAACTGTCTTTGCTTCTGCAATCTACAAACTTTGCCACACGATTGGTCATATCCATTGTGACAGTAAGTTTCTTCTTAAGATTCTGTCTTGTTTTTTCTGCATTCTCTCGGCTTCGCTTATTAACAAGAACCTGATTACAGATTTTCTCGGCATCAAGGGGATTTTCGATAAAATAAATCTCAAGCTGATGACGCAAAAATTCTGTCATAGCATCCTGAATGCCCTTGTTTGTAATGGATTTCTTTGTCTGGTTCTCGTAGGATGTGATGCTGGAGAAAGAAGAAATAACAATTACAAGGCAGTCCTCAACATCTGCAAAAAGGATTTTGGACTCGCCTTTATTATACTTTGAATTCTGCTTGAGCCAACTGTCAATCTGGTAAACAAAAGCATTACGCACAGCCTTCTCAGGTGCACCGCCATGCTCAAGCCAGCTGGAGTTATGATAATACTCTGCGATCTTGTGCTTGTTGGAAAAAGCAAAAGCAAAATTCATCTTACATTTATACTCAGGTCTGTCTTCTCTGTCCTTGACAACTCGTTCCGCCTGCCAGAACTGAGGCAGAGTGAGAACCTCTTCCCCTACCAATTCCTTTACATAGTCCATAATACCGTTCTGGTAGAAGAACTCGGTTGTTTCGAATCTGTTGGCACCAATCTGATTTTTAAAGATAAAACGGATGCCTTCGTTAACAACCGCCTGACGCTTCAGGATATCAATAAAATAATCAGGTGCAATATCAATATCTGTGAAGACCTCAAGATCAGGTTTCCAACGAATAACTGTACCTGTATCTTTTTTAGTGTACTCCTCTTTATTCATCTTGCCGGAAATTTTACCCTTTTTGAAGTTAAGGGTATATCTGAATCCGTCACGGCGGATATCGGCGGTCATATACTCGGATGCATACTGAGTTGAGCAAAGACCGAGGCCATTGAGACCGAGAGAGTAAACATAGCTGCCGTCATCATTATTGTTATACTTACTACCGCCGTACATCTCACAGAAAACGATTTCCCAGTTATACTTTTTCTCTTTGGGGTTATAGTCAACGGGAAGTCCTCTGCCGTGATCCTCAACCTGAATTGAATGGTCGGAGAAAAGAGTTACTGTAATTTCTTTGCCGTATCCCTCTCGTGCTTCGTCAATGGAGTTAGAGATAATCTCAAAGGCAGAGTGCTGACAGCCCTCGATACCATCTGAGCCGAAAATAACCGCAGGACGCTTACGGACTCTGTCGGCGCCTTTCAGGGTTGATATACTTTCGTTACCGTATTCATTCTTAACTTTCTGTGCCATACATTCATTTCCTATCCTTTAATTTATTGATTTTATCACGCAGAAACGCGGCGTGTTCAAATTCAAGAAGTTTAGCTGCAGCTTTCATCTCTCGTGTGAGCTGGTCTATAAGTTCCAGGCGCTGTGCTTTTGTGAGTCTGGAGAAATCATCATCATTTTCATCTGAATGAGTTGAAATCTCAATAACATCAGCAACCTTTTTGACGATTGTTTTTGGAGTAATGCCGTTATCCGAATTGTACTTCTGCTGAATCTCCCGGCGTCTGTTTGTCTCTGTAATTGCTTTACGCATAGAGTCGGTAACAGAGTCAGCATACATAATAACTGTACCCTCGGAGTTACGGGCAGCTCTGCCGATTGTCTGAATAAGAGAGCGTTCAGAGCGAAGGAAACCTTCTTTATCCGCATCAAGGATTGCCACAAGAGATACCTCGGGGATATCAAGACCTTCACGAAGAAGATTGATACCAACAAGCACATCGAACTTACCCAGTCGCAGGTCGCGGATAATCTCCATTCGTTCTACTGTGTCAATATCGTGGTGCATATAGCGGACACGGATGCCTGCTGTCTCCAAATATGAAGTAAGGTCCTCTGCCATCTTCTTGGTAAGAGTTGTGACAAGGACTCTTTCTGACTTATCAACTCTCAGATTAATCTCGGAGATAAGGTCGTCAATCTGTCCCTCAACAGGTCTTACTGATATTTCGGGATCAAGGAGGCCTGTAGGTCTGATAATCTGCTGTGCAACTGTACTGCTCTTCTGAAGTTCAAAATCACCAGGAGTTGCACTGACAAACACAGCCTGATTAAGATGACCATAGAACTCGTCAAAATTGAGAGGTCTGTTATCAAAGGCTGAGGGAAGTCGAAAACCGTAATCAACCAGAACCTGTTTTCTTGCTCTGTCACCTGCATACATGCCACGCACCTGAGGAAGAGTAACATGGGACTCGTCAACAAAGAGCAGAAAATCATCAGGGAAATAGTCAAGTAGAGTTGTGGGCATACTGCCGGGTGCTCTGCCTGAAAGAACGCGGGAATAGTTCTCTATACCTGAGCAGAAACCGATTTCTCGAAGCATTTCTATATCATATCGGGTACGCTGTTCAATACGCTGTGCCTCGATAAGTTTGCCTTGCGAAACGAAATATGCAATCCGTTCTTCCAATTCTCTTTCAAGTTCCTTGGTGGCGGATTCAATTTTATCTTCTGACACAATATAATGAGAAGCAGGATAAACCGCCGCGTGACGGACAGTACCAAGCAACTCACCTGTGAGAGGATCAACCTCGGTGATACGGTCTATCTCATCACCAAAGAATTCAACTCTTATTATGCGGTGGTCAGAATAGGCAGGATATATCTCTACCACGTCACCACGAACCCGGAATTTGTTACGGATAAGGTTAACATCATTTCTCTCATACTGAAGAACGACCAGTTTTTTGAGAAGGTCATCACGCTCCATTATCATACCCGGTCTGAGAGAAATAACCATAGCACGATAATCGATAGGATCACCCAAGGAGTAGATGCATGAAACCGATGCAACAATGATTACATCCCTGCGTTCTGAAAGAGCAAGGGTTGCGCTATGACGGAGTTTATCAATTTCATCATTAATAGATGAGTCCTTTTCGATATAAGTATCTGTGTTGGGGATATAGGCTTCAGGCTGATAATAATCGTAGTAGGAGACAAAATATTCTACTGCATTATCGGGGAAGAATTCTTTGAACTCTGTGCATAACTGTGCAGCGAGAGTTTTGTTATGAGCAAGGATAAGAGTGGGACGATTGAGTTTTTCGATAATATTTGCCATTGTGAAGGTTTTACCTGAGCCTGTAACACCCAGAAGTGTTTGCTCACGATTACCGCTTCTGATACTATCTACAAGTTTATCTATAGCCTGTGGCTGGTCGCCTGTAGGTTTATAATCCGAATGAAGAACAAATTTATCCATACTGCCCACTCCCCTTTCTCTAAAAAGTTATATAAATATGATATCGATGATACCGTCAAGTATTCAGTAAAAAGCTGATTATATTTCTCATACCACAATATAAAGGCATATATATACTATATTACCACAATCTATATGAAAAGTAAATAAGAGAGCTGATAAAAACCAACTCTCTTATAGGTATAATTTTTGAATTATTTTATAGAATAAACCCCATCTGCCAGCTGAACAACAGATGATGAAAAGAACACCTTCATAAGAACTTCCATATATTCAGTATCCTGAATACCTGCTGTTTCCAATGCAGAATGCATAGCAAGTTGTGGGAGTCCGATATCAGCAGTTAACATTGAGTTATGAGTATTTGCAATATTACCCAGAGTTGATCCTCCGGGTAAATCGCTTCTGTTTGAATACTCCTGATATGGCACCAATGCACGTTCGCAAAGGAGCTTAGTCAAAGAAGCTGAAACAGAATCGGTGCAGTACCTCTGGTTAGCGTTATGCTTGATAACAATACCACCATTGAGTTTTACACAGTTGTTCTTATCAGTAAGTTCCGGATGATTGGGATGAACGGCGTGACCATTATCACAGGAAAGCATAAAACTGTTTGCAAGTTTATCTGCGAGTGCATCAGCACTCATACCAATAGAAATCAAAATCTTTGTGAGAACAGTGTTAAGAAAATCAGAATCCGCACCCTGCTTTGTGCTACTGCCTACCTCCTCATTATCAAAGACTGCAAGAACAGGCATACTATCGCTTTTATGTGAGAGCAAAAAGCCTTTAAGAGAGGCATAGACGCACTGTAAATCATCAATTCTGGGAGCAGTGATAAAATCACCCCAGCTGTAACCTTTGTCAGCATTGTAAAGAAACAAGTCAGATGCAAGAATATCATCCTGAGCAACACAAAGCAAATCTGCAACATATTCCATAAATGATGGAGTAAAAGATGAATCCTCAGTTGTGCTGTACAGAGGCACAAGATCAACTGCAGCGTTGTAGGTGGTACCCTCATTAGCTGTTTTGTTGAGATGAATTGCTACATTGGGGATTATGGCAACAGGCTCCTTAGAATCCACAAGTTCGGCTCTGATTCCATCGGGTGTAGATACAATAACTCTGCCTGCAAGGGAAAGAGGACTGTCAAGCCAGGTGGAATTTATCATACCGCCGTAGCGCTCTGTATTAAGACGAACATACATTCCGTCATCTGTTACAGGATTTGCTTTCAGCTTAAAACAAGGGCTGTCGGAATGAGAAGCTCCAATCATAAAACCCTTAATTCCACCACAGGGTACTTTGAACGATATAAGAGATGAATTGTTGCGGGTTACGAAATAACCTTTACCCTCCTCAATATTCCATTCTTCACCTATATCAAGGGGAATAAAGTTATCCTTTAACAAATAATCCTTAATTGTATCAACAGTATGAAAAGCTGTTGGAGAATTTTCTATAAACTCAAAAAGTTCTTTGTTCATAAAATCACCTTCAGAAAACAACACAACCGATAAACAGTTGTGTTGTTCTAAATTTATATTACGATTTGCGCCATACCATCTTGTTGACAACAGATGTGAATGACTGAATAATCTTGACAACCTTGGTTGAAACATTTTCTTCTATATAATCGGGTACAGGAGTACACATATCCCCTGTCTTTACAGACTCTACAGCCAGTTCAACTGACTGCAGGAGAGGATCTGTATCAATACCTGCAAGTACAAAGCAACCCTTTTCCATAGCCTCGGGACGCTCTGTTGAAGTGCGGATACATACGGCAGGGAAAGGTTTGCCGATTGAGGAGAAGAAACTTGATTCCTCAGGCAATGTGCCGCTATCGGAAACAACTGCAAAAGCATTCATTTGCAAACAGTTGTAATCATGAAAACCCAAAGGTTCGTGACATACAACTCTACTGTCAAAAACAAAGCCGCTTTCTGCAAGTTTTTTCTTACTTCTTGGGTGACAGGAATAAAGCACAGGCATATCATACTTCTCAGCCATTTTATTGATGGCGGTAAAGAGAGATATAAAGTTATCCTGTGTATCTATATTCTCTTCCCTATGAGCAGAAAGGAGAATATACTTACCTTTTTCCAGTCCAAGTCTTGTGTGGATATCACTTGATTCGATTGAGTCAAGATTTTTATGAAGCACCTCTGCCATAGGACTACCTGTGACAAAAGTACGCTCCTTGGGAAGTCCGCAATCGTCAAGATATCTCCTGGCGTGTTCTGAATATGGCAGATTTACATCGGAGATGATATCAACTATACGGCGGTTTGTCTCCTCGGGGAGGCACTCATCCTTGCAACGGTTACCTGCTTCCATATGGAAAATAGGAATATGGAGACGCTTGGCACCGATTACACTGAGACAAGAGTTTGTATCACCAAGTACAAGTACAGCGTCAGGCTTGATATCTGCCATAAGGTCGTAGGATTTTGCAATAATATTGCCCATAGTCTGACCGAGAGTCTCACCCACTGCATCCAGATATATATCAGGATGATCAAGATTAAGATCATCAAAGAAAATATCGTTTAAATTATAATCGTAATTCTGTCCGGTATGAGCAAGAAGTGTATCAAAATACAAACGGCATTTCTTGATAACCTCCGAGAGTCTTATTATCTCAGGTCTTGTACCGACTATAATAAGAAGTTTAAGTTTTCCATTGTTGCGGAAGTATTTATGTTCCATGTCATTAATCCTTTCGGATTTAAAATTAATAGTTGTTATACTGTGTGTTCTGCTGTGCTTGTTTAGCAGCTACAATCCGCTCAAACAAACCCGGATGTGCTTTATAAATCATTGCAGCGGCAAGGTCATTGTCCAAGCGATCAAGCTTGGATAGTTTATTGATTTTGCCAAAACAATAAATATACAGACCTGCAAGGAAAGCAAAAAAGATTATTGTTGCAAAGGAAGAATCATAACTGCAACAGAAGTCATAGAAACCATGTGCAAGTACAGGAACTATCAAACTAAAAGCAAGTTCTCTTTTGCCTGAATCATTGAACTTTGGTCTTGAAATCCAACCATTGTCAATAAGGTTTTTCTCTGTGGTTTTACATTTATTGTTAAGATGCCACATTGTATAGAAATAGCCCATCAATACACCATCAAACATATGGCCGGGAACTGCTGTAAAAGCTCTGAGCAAAGCTGTGTCCATTCCGTAGTTGAAAGCATACTTTACATTCTCAAGTGCAGCAAAACCCAGTGACACAAAGACGGCATATATTACTCCGTCAAAAAGGCTGTTGAAGTTCTTATTCTTGTGTGTAATCAGATATAGTGCAAGAAACTTGACGCCCTCTTCCACAAGAGCAACACATAGAAAATTCTGCACCACCTGATACAAGAAATATGCAGTAGAACTCATATATGTTATTCCGTCCTTTTCGTATCCGAAAGGAGAAAATATTGCGTCATTGAGGGAATACATCAGACGCTCTCCCCAGGCGGCAGGAAAACAAGTAAGAGCACCTGCAACAGCCAGAAGAAGCAGAAGTCCGATTGGTTCTTTCTCTACTCTGTCTTTGACGAAGATATAAATTCCGAGAGCAATTGCAGGTATCAGGGCAACTACTGCAAGAATAATTGAATTAGTACCCATAACTCACCTCATCACACGAATCCTACTGTCTTTTTCTTGGGAAGAAAAGTTGAGAATTCGCCGGAAGAACTTGCAGCAATAAAGTCTTCTTTTTCAACTGCAACGGAAGTGAGATTATTCATCTGTGAACGAAGGATACTCTTGCCCCATGTACGCTCAAAAAGATTACGGACAAAACGAGCGTTGCTGAACTCCTTTGACTCAAGGAAGTTATCGGGAAGCTTGTTAAAGTAATCCCTGACTGTATCTTCAAGTCCTTCACCTGCTGTAAAGGAAGAGTTAACCATTCTCATAAATATCTCTACAAGCTGGTCGCGATTATAGTTGGGGAATTCTATAATATAAGGCATACGGCTTTCAAGACCGGGGTTAGCCTTCATCAGATTCTCCATCTCATCGGGATAACCTGCCATAATTACAACAAGGTCTCTGCGATGATTTTCCATTTCAGAGATAAGAGTATCGATTGCTTCTCTTCCGTAGTCGATATTGCTGTGATGTTCTCCTCTGAAAAGAGAGTAAGCCTCGTCAATAAACAATACCGAACCATATGCATCGCGGCACATGGCGGCTGTCTTTGGGGCAGTTTCGCCCACATATCTGCCACAGAAGGATCTGCCCTGATGCTCAAAGAAACTGCCGTTTCTGAGAATTCCTTTTTCCTTGAGAATTTGGCCGATAACTCTGGCAACAGTGGTCTTACCAGTACCGGGAGAGCCTACAAAACGCATATGAACACAGGGACGCTCTAGGTTCTCAAATCTGGAACTTGCTTCAATCTGTGTTACAATCTCAGTTACTTTTTCTGCTATTTTTTCCATACCCACCATAGACCGGAGGGTATCGAGTCCTGCTGATGAGCCATTATTATATGTAGCAGAAAGACCGAGGATTTCTTCTTTTTTGATTACTGAGTCATCGGTATTATTCTGAGCCATATAAAGCTGCTTGAGATATATCATATCTCTGACAACTTTATTGACGGTTTCTACCCCATAGAAACGACCATCGTTCTTTTCCTCGATAATTCTGGTTTCAAATACGTCCCAGACATCTTCATTAACTGTAAATCCATAGTCCTTGATAGTTTTCTTAGCACAAGCAATAAGCTCGGAATTATTAAAAGGAAGGATAGAAATCTGACGCATTGACAGTCTGTCATTGAAAACATCGTTAAGATTTGAAACGACTTCTTTCTCTATGAAAGGCACACGAAAAACAATGATGTTCTTTCCTGCATAATCCGGAAGCAGAGACAAGAAAGTTCTGAAATCCACACTATCATACTCAGACATCCACTCGCTGATATCAAAGCATACCAGTCTGCCGCGGTTTGCCTTTTCTGAAAGGCGGTTAAATGCACCCTTGAAAACCTCTGCCGCAGGACCTGAGGGAATCTTATGCTCTATTACTCTTGTGTTTGGGTCAAAGCTAAAGAGTCCAAGTTCATCAAGTAAATCAGCAAAAAGATTCAGGTATGTTGTCAATCCGTTACCATCACCGATAGAGAAAAGATAAGAACGGGTTGCAAGGATATCATAACATCCGCTTTTAGCCAAAACCGGAGCAATAAGAGCAATTTCCTCTGCAAGTGACTTGAACTCCGAAGCCCCTACAAGGGTTCTGATTTTATTGAGGGTTTTTGTATTTTTTGCCTTTGCAACTCTGTCTTCCAAGGCAGATTGTGTAGTTGTTGCAGAATCTGAAGCGGTTGAACCCTCTTCAGATTCTGAGATAACAGACTTGGAAGTATCTACAGGTTCAGCAGCAGGTGCATCTTCGCTTCTGGCTGCAGGCTGTTCTGCATCAGGAACATCCAGCGAAGTCGCAGGCTTTGTCATCTGCATCATTACAAGCTGGTTTCTATCGATAGACTTTTCCTCAAACTTTAAGCTGTTAACATCAAAATTACCAGAAAGTATGGATTTGAATTCATTAAATACAAGTTCTTTTAATGTTGATAAATCGGCGTTTTCATCTACAACTAAAATGAAATAACCTTTTTCTACCAGACAATAAGCAAGATCATACTTATTTGATAGTATTTTAAGAACTTGTTTAGCAGTTTCTTCCGGAATTAACAAACTGCTGTTTTTAAAGGAAACTTTTAATTCTAAAAAATTCATTCTTTACCCCTTGAATTCTGTATGAATTACTCTTCCAGATACTTGTGCAGATCTTCTGTGAATATGTCCATTACTTCTAATAGTTTATTGGTTTTTTCGTTATATGAAAACAGTAAAACCAAAGACATAAATGTGGACCAGGTCATTGTACGCTTATTGTTTTCAATTGAAATAATAGTACCTCTGCTGAGTCCGATTTTATTTGCCAGATCCTCCTGTGTCATATTTAACTTAGCACGTAAAACAGGCAGGTTGTCTGTCATATTATCAATTAATTTTTCTCTGTTCATAGCCATTTTATTATTCCTCCTAAAAATCAAGATTTATTAATTACTCGACGGGTACAATCTTATCAATAAGACCATACTCCAGAGCTTCTTCTGCAAACATCCAGTTGTTTCTGTCAGTATCACGCTCAATTTCTTCTATGCTATGGCCTGTGTTGGCTGAGAGAATTGCGTTGAGACGACTCTTAACCTTGCCCATATGCTGAGCCTCAATTAGAATATCGGTTGCCTGTCCCCGTGTTCCACCAAGAACCTGATGAATCATAACCTGGCTATTCTCAAGAGCATATCGTTTACCCTTGGTGCCTGCTGCAAGAAGGAAAGCACCCATAGAAGCTGCCATACCAACGCATATTGTAGAAACATCACACTTTAGTTTCTTCATTGTATCGTAAATACCGAAACCTGCTGAAACAGAACCGCCGGGTGAATTGATGTAAAGGCAGATATCCTTATCAGGATCAACAGACTCAAGATATAACATCTGAGCAATGATGGAACAAGCAAGTTCGTCATTTACCTCATTGAATAAAAGAATTATACGATCTTTGAGAAGACGGGAGAAAAGGTCATAGCCTCTTTCAACTCCACCGTCTTTTTCATAAAAAGTAGGATTAACAATCATCCATATCTCTCCTTTTCAAAAAATAAGTCACAGAAAAAATATTATCTGTCAACAACAAATATGCACAGTTTTGTGCAATTGTACAATATAATATTACAACAGAACAACCATTTTGTCAACACAATAAGTTGTATTATTATACATTTTATATTGAAAGATAAAAAAACAACCAACCATAGAGCAGGTTGGTTGTTAAAACTACAAATTACTCCCCTGTGATTAATGATGAACACAAAGAAGATTCTCTGAGAGAAATATAATCGTTATCAGCCACTATGATATGGTCTACAAGTCGGATACCTACCATAGCAAGAGTAGAATGCAGAGCATTAGTGGTTTTCACATCAGTCTTACTGGGCAAGGCAACTCCACTGGGATGGTTATGAGCAATAGCTGCGTTGGTAGCATTATAACGCATAGCAAGGTCTACAATTTGTCGGACAGGAACATCAGACCCACAGGATGTACCAGAAGCAACAACGCCACAGAAAAGCTCCTTACACTTGGCATCCATCAGAAGCAAAATCAGATGCTCATCAATTCTGCCGATAAACTTGCTGACAAAGTATTCACCTATGTTATCAAGAGATATGATTTTATCTTTTGAGTTATTCCTGTCATCCAGATAAACCCGTGCTATATCCGGAATCATACGCAGATACACAGCAACACGCTCGGAAAGTCCTGCTGCCTTGAGAGAATCCACAGGAGCCTCAAGCACTGCGCTGAGAGAACCGAAGTTTTCCAGAAGTCTATGGGCAATATTGTTTGTATTGATCCGTGAATAACAGTTGTAGAGAATCATCTCAAGAATCTCGTGATCCTGAAAACTGTCAAAGCCCGTTGCAAGATAACGCTGTCTCATCCGCTCACGATGTCCCTCGTGTGTTTTTGATTCATCTGCCACTATTATTCACCTCGCTTTCCGTTTATCTGAAAAATTAATCAATACGCAATATCTTCCTCGGGGACTCCAAGAAGTTTATACAAGAGACGATAGAGCTGAACAGTCTCCTCAGCATCAAGACGGACTAAAGTAGCCATACTCCGAGGAATTTCGATTGCTTTATCCTTCAAATCTTCTCCCGCCTCTGTAATCTCTACAATAAGAACTCTCTCGTCCTCAGTAGACCTTTTACGTGTAACATAGCCTTTTGATTCAAGACTTTTCAGAACAGGAGTAAGAGTACCTGAGTCAAGAAACAATTTCTCTCCCAGTTCTTTAACATTAAGTTTCTTATGCTCCCAGAAAGCCAACATTGCAAGATATTGGGTATATGTAAGGTCAAGACCTGTAAGATAAGTTCTGTAAGATTTAATTGTTTCTCTTACTGATGCATACATAGGAAAACAAAGTTGGTTACGAAGTTTCAAAGCTTCATATTTATCTTCAAACATCATTGCTCACCCCAAAATCAATTTTACTGTTTTAATTATACGACAGCTGAATGCATTTTGCAAGAATATGGTTGTATCACATATAATTCAGACTATGTTAATAAGTTGTCCGACAACAAAAACAGTCAGACATGATACAGCCGCAACTACAGTGAGACTCTTGCCTTTAACAGCAAACAGAATTGCTACAGCAAGACCTGCAGAAGCAGCAATGATATTTCCTGTTGCATAAAGAGCCGCGGGAAAAGTCATAGCAGACAGAACTGTATAAGGTATATAATAAAGAAACGAACGGATAAACCTGTTCTTTATTTTCTTGCTGATTGATGCAAAGGGAATTGTACGGATAAGATAAGTTGAACCTGAAATTATAAGCAGGTAAATCCAGAAACCTTGATTATTCATCTGAACTTTCCTCCTTTACAGGAAACACAAAAGCACCGAATAATGCAGCAACAACAGCACAGATGCTTACAGAAAGACCAGAGGATATATTATCACTGAGGAATGGCACATAATAGAAAAGGCAACTGAGGATAACCGCCACAATTACAACCAGAAACAAAGATTTCGAATGGCAAACCTTGGGAGCTACAATAGCAATAAACATACCATAGATAGCAAGGCACAATGCACTCATAATACTCTGAGGCAGTATGTTACCAAGCACAGCACCGAAGAGTGTACCTATAGTCCAACCAAGATAAGGAAAAACTGTAAGTCCTGCAAAGAACTTGGTTGAAACCACATCTTCGTTTGACGCTACTGCAAAAATCTCATCGGTCATAAAGAAGCCGAGTATCCATCGGCGTATGCCTTTAAACTCGGGAGAAGTCTTCTGCGATAAAGATACAGACATAAAAGAGTATCTTACATTCACCGTAAGCTGAGATATAAGCATCTCTATATACTGTCCCGGATTAAGCATTATGTTGATACCTGCAAGTTGCCCTGCAGAGGTGAGGGTGGTCATGGATATAAGCACAGCCTGCCACCACTCGAATCCATAAGAAACAGCAAGAATTCCGAAAGTAAAAGAAACAGACAGATAACCAAGTCCGATTGGAATTCCCGACTTTAAACCTTTTACAAAACTTTTCATATTACTTCCCTTTATGTACATTCAATCGTTTGTTAAGTCACCGTTACCATTAACAGGTATTGCCTCACCAAGATATGTAGGCTCAGGCTTAAACACAGATGTAAGGAAATCCTTGTTACGGGCAAGAACCTCACGCAAATCACGCATTGTCTGACCTGCGTACAGAACATTATCACAGGCTACCCCGTGAGCAGTCAGACCAAAATTCTGAGCAATATACAAAGCACGATACAGATGATACTCCTGAGTTACAACCACAATGTTTTCTGCCTGAAAAATTGCCTTTGCTCTGTAAACACTTTCGTAGGTAGAAAAACCTGCGTGGTCCATAAAGATATCTTCAGATGGCACACCTGCATCAATAGCATACTGCTTCATAATATTAACTTCGTCATACTCAACCTGTCCATGGTCTCCGCTCATAAGGAGTTTAGGTGCAACTCCTGCAAAATAAAGCTCAATGCCCCTGTCGAGCCTGTCTTTAAGCATAGCAGAAGGCGTACCATCCGCTCTGACCTGACAACCAAGTACAAGAATACAATCAGCATCAGGCAGGGCTGCTGCTTCCTCAGAAGTAATAATCATACTCTTCCCTACGCTTTTAACATAAGCATTTATTCCAAACATTGCACATAAAAACACTAATCCAAGCACAAGCAAAATTAAAACAATCCAAATAAATATCTTTTTCCCTTTTTTCATAATCACACCTCCACTATTCAGATAAATATTTTATCACAATAGATTTTCTTTTTCTACCTTTTTACAGTATTTTATAATAAAGAAAGGGTTGTATGTTTTTGCATACAACCCCTTTTTAGGACTAAATAATACAATATGAAAAAATTACGCTTTTCTTACTGCTTTGAGAATTGCTCCAATCTTTGGGGGTGTGCCGTAAAGCAACACACCAACACGGTAAATCTTTGCAGAAATCACACCGATACCGATTGTTGAAGCAATAAGTATGGATATTGAAATTGCGATTTCATAGAAAGGCACTGTGCTCATAGCAATTCGGGTAAACATTGACATTGGTGATGTGAAAGGAATATAAGAACAAACCACCATTAAAGCATTATCAATATCACCTGATGACATTGAAGTTACTACTACGATAAATGCAACGACAAACAGCATTGTAATAGGCATTACAGATGTATTGATATCCTCAAGTTTTGATGCTGTTGAACCTACTGCACCAAACATAAAAGCATAGATAAGGAAACCAAGAACAAAGAAAATAAGAAGGTAAGCAAAAAGTTCGGGAGGAATATTAAATATAGAGTCAATAATCATATTGCCGCCCCAGTACTCCTTATTGATACTATAGAAAATGAGAGCTGAACCAAAAACAGATACCAACTGTATGAAACCAGCAAGACAGGATGCAATTACCTTTCCGAACATCATTGATGTGGGGTTTGCACTTGTTATAAGCACTTCCATTGCACGGGAACTCTTCTCAGTTGCAACATTGGTAGCAACCATCTGTCCATAAAGAAGAATAACCATATACAAAGCAAAAATCATAATGTATGTATAGAAGAAGTTTTCCATCTGATTCTTTCCAAGGCTTTCAACCTCACCCATCACCTGCACCGATACAATATCCATAGCTTCTGTGGGAGCTACACCGCTCTGAACCAAAGCATTAAGACGATACATCTGAGCCATTACCTCATTAGCTATTTCGGTATTCATATCGTACATTGACAAATTATCAACATAATAAGTATAGCTTGTAGGCGAAGTGATTACAAAAGCACACGCAGCCTCAGAATTTGTGATTTTTTCTTTGATTGACTCTTCAGAATCTTCTGTAATCTGTACATCATACTCTGCAAAAGCCCCGGCAAAAGACTGTTCGTATAAATCAACTTGACCAGAGTCTGCAGGTTTAACAAGCATAACAGATTTCTCCGTTACAATAGAAGTAGTATCGTCAGACTGGAACAATTCTGCTACGCGAGGAAAGAACATTACTCCAGCAATAAGAATAATAAGGAAGATTGTAATACCAACAAAAACTTTGTTCTTCAAATAGTATTTAAGCTCAAATCCGAGAATGCTGCCAAACTGTTTCATACTTCATCCCTCCCTGCCGAATCTCCTGCGTACTGAACGAAAATATCATTGAGTGAAGGCTCGTATACTTTAACTTCATCTATATCGTATTCATTGACAAGACGAGTCATTACTGCTTTCTTATCTTCTGCACTGTCAAGCTGAATAAGTATTGCTCCATCCTCACAAACTGTACAAGCTGTACCGAAATCCCGAGTAATCTTATCCGGATTGACAGAACGGACAACGAGACGGTCACGGGGATAATCGCGTTTAATCTGATACAAATCACCGCAGAGAGCAACTTTGCCTTTATTGAGGATTGCGATGCTGTCACAGAATTCTTCAATATAACTCATCTGATGGCTGGAGAAAAGAACAATCTTGCCTTTTTCAATTTGTTCTTTAACAACGTCCTTGAGAAGCATAGCGTTTACAGGGTCAAGTCCTGAGAAAGGCTCGTCAAGAATAACAATATCAGGGTCGTGAGCAAGAGCTGTTACAAGCTGAATCTTCTGCTGATTACCCTTTGAAAGAGTGTCAAGACGTTTGTTACGATACTCGGTCATGCCAAGTCTCTGAAGCCAGTAGTCGATAGATTTGATTGCAGCCTTACGACTCATACCCTTGAGCTGAGCAAAATACACGAGCTGATCAATTATAATCTTCTTGGGATAAAGTCCTCTCTCCTCAGGCAGATAACCAATTCCTATTTTGTTGTAGTCAATGGGTTTGCCGTCAATGAGAACCTCTCCGCCATTTGAGGGAAAAACATTCATAAGTATTCGTATACAGGTTGTTTTACCTGCACCGTTACGACCAAGAAGTCCAAAGGCTTTTCCGCCTTCTGCCATAAAAGAAACCCCTGTAAGAACTTGCTTTTCTCCAAAGGATTTCTCGATATTCCTAAGTTCTAAAATCATTATATTCCTCCATTATAAATATAGGATACTTTAAGGGTTACATTTAATTACAACACTTAAAGTGTTATTATCATCCTCAATAATTTCAAAGTAGCCACCTTTATACTCACCTGCAACAGATTTAGGCTTTATTGGTGAATACAGATAATCCTCACCGCTTTCATCGATAATCCGTAACAAACCTGTTAGTTCATCAACTTCAACAACCTCATAAATACCATTGTTGAAAAGTCCATCTACCCCAATATCAGGTCCAATGTATTTTACTTTCATTTTCTTTCTTAGCGCATTAGCTCTAATTCTTTTCACTTCTCTTTCAAAATAAGCATCTTCCTCTTCAGGAGAAGAAAAAATAGGTACAGCAAAATAATCAGATGGTTTGTCATCAATCAACAAATCGCCGACTTTAAGCTTTTTGCTCATAAAATCACCACATAATTCTTAACAAATAAATTACAGAAGAATAAAAAGTCCGAAATTCCTTGGAAGGGGTTGCGGACTTTTATAAATCAAATCAAATTTTCTCATTCTTTATTGCATATGGGCTATATTGTGTTATCTGCTTTAAAGAAAAGAAAAGCGGCAACGATAAGAACATTGGCAAGGTTGCTATCATAACCGCGATACTAAATTTGCTAAGTCTATTAATCTCTTAATTAATAAAGTTAATTGATATACTCGACAGATATAGTAGATTGAGGGAATGGGATTACTCCTGATTCCCCTCTTTTTCAACAGTATTATATATTATGACTTCATTATTGTCAATGATTCCAGTTTATGAAAATCCCCTATTATACTCCTTATTCCAGCCCTGCAATATGTTTTTGAATTGCAGTAGCATCTTTAATGTTAACCTCACCGTCACCATTATAGTCACCTTTCTTGGGGTACGCAGCACTTATTGCAGTATAAAGTTTAGTTACGAAGTCCTTATCTGCTACTTCTGTCTCAGCAATACCCATTGATACACAGCACTCTTTGATTGCAGTTCCCTTATCAGGAACTGCATAATCTGTTCCGTGTGTCATTCGACTTGTACACAACCCCATATCATAAGCAATAAGCAGAAGCGTTCTCTGCTTTAAATTTCTCTGCATCCGCCAAAGACATACCTGTTACATCTGCAACCTCATCAGCAGTCTTGCCTTAGGCAAAAGCCTTGATTGCTTCCATCATCATTTGTTCTGCCATATAAATCAAACCTTCCAATATAAAAGTTATTTCACAAAAAAGACAAGTTACAAGCAAATCGGATCCACTATAAAATATATGTTTTAATTCATATGTTTGTGAGTAATATGTTAATACTTGAATATAAGTTTCTGGTTTTCTAATATATGGATACATCATTTCAGAAAACATACTACAAAAGAAAAAGCACCGTGCAAATGCACAGTGCTATAAATGATAACAGTTTATTATTCTGTGTTGTCAAAGAAAGTATCTATAATACTCTCCCAAGCATAACAAATCGGAAGGGGCTCACCATTTTTGTCAAAGGCTGCAACTTGATAATGACTTGTTATGGTATCATAAATATCTATAAGTTCATCGTCTGTATAATCTATTTCATCAGATAAATCAACACCAATCCCCTTTAGCATTTCGTTTTGTCGTTCATCAAACAAACTGCGTAGACCTGTCATTGTCAGCCACCCTCATTATTTTGCTTAAACTTCTCTGCTATTTTCGATTTTGTCGACAGAACATTAGTATGTTTACCAGTATCACATTAATAGGAAATGTGGATTATTTTACAAATAAATCATACTTTTGCTATTATATCAACTTCAAAAGAATTTGTCAAAGTATCAATATTAGTGGAACTGGGTTACTTAATTCAAGCCATCGCTGACCGCATTGGCGACACACCCGAAATGGTGAATTAAAATACACTCACCTATATCCTCAAAAAGGTAGGCAGATTGCCAATGAACTTAGTAAATATAAAGACGGTTTATTCAGTTCTGAATCTAATGAATAAATATAAAAATAGGCGTAATATACGGAAAATTATAAATTTCAGAGTCACAATAGAGTCACAGATAAAAAAAACCCGAAAGCCAGTGTTTATCAGGCTTTCGGGGTTTTTATCTATTATTCCCACTCGATGGTGCCGATGGGCTTGGGGGTAAGGTCCATAAGAACTCTGTTGATGCCCTCTACCTCGTGAGTGATTCTGTAAGTAATCTTGTGGAGAACTTCGTAGGGAATTTCTTCGATTGTTGCAGACATTGCGTCTGTTGTGTTGACTGCGCGGATGATTGCGGGCCAACCCTCGTAACGACTTTCGTCCTTAACACCTACGCTCTTGATATCGGGAACTGCGATGAAGTACTGCCATACTTTTTCTGCAAGGCCGCAATTATCGAACTCTTCGCGGAGGATTGCGTCTGCTTCTCTGAGAGCGTGGAGTCTGTCACGAGTAATTGCACCAAGGCAACGAACACCAAGACCGGGACCGGGGAAAGGCTGACGATAAACCATTGCGTGAGGAAGACCAAGAGCCTCACCTACAACGCGAACTTCGTCCTTGAAGAGAAGTTTGATAGGCTCAACCAGTTCGAACTTAAGGTCCTCGGGAAGTCCGCCAACATTGTGGTGGGACTTGACTGCTTTTTTGCCCTCTGCCTGTTTGAAGCTCTCAAGAATATCGGGATAGATAGTACCCTGTGCAAGGTATGCTACACCCTCAAGTTTACGAGCCTCGTCAGCAAAAACATTTATAAACTCTGCACCGATAATTTTTCTCTTCTTCTCGGGATCGGAAACACCTGCAAGAAGATCAAGGAAGCGGTCAGTAGCGTCAACATAGATAAGGTTTGCGTCCATCTCGTTACCGAACATCTCGATAACTGCCTCGCTCTCGCCCTTACGCATTAAGCCGTGGTTAACGTGAACGCATACAAGCTGTTTGCCGATTGCTTTAACAAGGAGTGCTGCAACTACGGATGAGTCTACTCCGCCTGAAAGTGCCAGAAGAACCTTTTTGTCTCCTACCTGTGCACGAACTTCAGCAATCTGTTCTTCGATAAATTTGTCTGCCAAAGCTTTGGTTGTAATACGTTCCATTGTTTCAGGACGTCTGTTGTTATCCATACAAAACACCTCTCCAAATTAATTTATAATATTATACGGCAAAATACACAAATTTTCAAGAGTTTTTTATAACAAAAACACTAACAAAATATTATTGTATAACATTTGGAATTTGTGTGTAAATTATACATTAAATTGTGTTCAACTTAATTCAAAAGTCACTTCCCAATTACCGCGGGTGATTGTATCGGTTGTTACAAAGAAGCAACTGAGTCTGCAATCTTTAAGATTATCAGGAGATATATCATAAACAAGTTCTTCATATGAACCGGTTTCTGTCTCATCCCAGAAACT
>SVPX01000031.1 GCA_015065665.1 Oscillospiraceae bacterium
CCGCCCCCTACGGAGTTTCCACAAGTAAGCCTAAAGCCTTACCCTTTAGGTATAGTGAAGTATTTTGCAAAGCAAAATGTGAAGTTATGGCTTTTGCCATAGTGAAGTTTTGTGCTACCCACAAAGTGAAGTTAAGTTTTTCTATCACTTGCAAAGCAAACTTCACTTACATAGTAAACTTCACTGCGGAGCAACTTCACTTGCCGTCAGGCAAACTTAGTTTTTTGGTTAATCCCCCCTGTCAGGATTAGCATCCTGACATCCCCCCCTTTAGGGCAAGGGGGGCTATCTGAACTTTCGGTAAATTTATACAGAAAAACGCAGGAGTCGTCAGTTAATTTTGACGGCTCTTTTTATTCTTTTACTTGACTAAAGTTTCCAATAGGTCTATAATATATTTTATTATTATATAATCTATAATACACAATTCAGCACAGTCTTTATCCGCTGTGCAATTATGAAAGGGTGTCAGTATTTATGTCAAGAGTTTACAATTTTTCCGCAGGTCCTTCCGTTCTGCCCGAGTCCGTTCTCAAGACTGCAGCAGATGAAATGATGGATTACCGTGGCAGTGGCCAGTCCGTTATGGAGATGTCCCACCGCAGCAAGGTATATGACGGTATCATCAAAGAGGCAGAGGCTCTCCTGCGTGAGGTTATGGAAATCCCCGACAACTACAAGGTTCTTTTCCTTCAGGGCGGTGCTTCCTCTCAGTTTGCTATGATTCCTCTGAACCTTATGACAAAGTCCGGCAAGGCTGACTATGTTGTTACAGGTCAGTGGGCAAAGAAGGCTGCTAAAGAGGCTGCTCGTTACGGCAATGTTAACATTGTTGCTTCCTCTGAGGATAAGACTTTCTCCTACATCCCCAAGCTGGATAAATCCACATTCACACCTGATGCAGACTACTTCCACATCTGCATGAACAACACAATCTACGGCACAGTTTACCACGAGCTTCCCGATACAGGCGATGTTCCCCTGGTTGCAGATATTTCTTCCTGCATTCTCTCCCGCAAGATTGATGTAAGCAAGTTCGGCGTTCTCTATGCAGGCGCACAGAAGAACATGGCTCCTGCAGGTCTTACAGTTGTAATCATCCGCGAGGACCTTATCGGCAATGCACAGGAGATTACTCCCACAATGTTCAACTATCAGACACACGCTGACAACGGCTCTATGTTCAACACTCCCCCCTGCTACACCATCTATATGGCTAAGCTGGTTCTTGAGTGGGTTAAGAACGAAATCGGCGGTCTTGACAAGATGTACGAGCTGAACCAGAAGAAGGCAGACCTTCTCTACAACTTCCTTGACAACTCCAAGCTCTTCAAGGGTACAGTTGTTGCTGAGGACCGTTCTCTCATGAATGTTCCCTTTGTAACAGGTGACGCTGACCTGGATGCAGAGTTCATCAAGGCTTGTACTGAGGCAGGCATCGTTAACATCAAGGGCCACCGTTCTGTTGGCGGTATGCGTGCTTCTATCTACAATGCTATGCCTATCGAGGGCGTTGAGAAGCTTATTGAGGTTATGAAGGAGTTTGAAGCAAACCATGTATAATGTTCTTACACTTAACAAAATTGCTGCTATCGGTACAGACCGCCTTGGTAGCAACTACACAATCGCAGACAATATGGAAAATCCCGATGCAGTTCTTGTTCGTTCTGCATCTATGCACGATATGGAAATGCCCCAGAGCCTCCTTGCTATTGCAAGAGCAGGTGCAGGTACAAACAACATCCCCGTTGAGGCTTGTGCTGAAAAGGGTATCGTTGTATTCAACACACCCGGTGCTAACGCAAACGCAGTTAAAGAGCTTGTAATCGCAGGTCTCTTTATGGCTTCCCGTGATATCACAGGAGGTATCGACTGGGCTAAGGGCCTCAAGGGCAAGGGTGCTGAGGTAGGCAAACTTGTAGAGAAAGGCAAGAGCCAGTTTGTAGGCCCCGAGATTATGGGCAAGAAGCTGGGCGTTATCGGTCTTGGTGCTATCGGTATTCTTGTTGCCAATGCTGCAGTTGCACTTGGTATGCAGGTATACGGCTACGACCCCTTCCTCTCTGTTGATGCTGCATGGAAGCTGAACAAAGACATCATTCACGCTGCAAGTACAGAGGAAATCTTCAAGGAGTGCGACTACATCACAGTTCACATTCCTCTCAACGACAAGACAAAGCACACAATCAACGCTGACACACTCAGCATTATGAAGGACGGCGTTCGCATCCTCAACTACTCCCGTGACGGTCTTGTTGACTCCACAGCTCTTCTTGAGGCTATCAAGAGCGGCAAGGTAGCAAAGTATGTTACAGACTTCGCTACAGACGACATCCTCTGCGAGGAGAATGTTATATGTATGCCCCACCTTGGTGCTTCCACACCTGAGAGTGAGGACAACTGTGCTGTTATGGCTGCAGACGAAATCAAGGATTACCTTGAGAACGGTAACATTGTTAACTCCGTTAACTTCCCCAACCTTAAGATGGCTCGTACAGGCGACACACGCTTCTGTGTTCTCCACTACAACAAGCCCAATGTTATTGCAACAATCACAAACACAATTGCTGCACAGGGTGCTAACATCGAGAATATGGAGAGCAAGAGCCGCGGCAACTACGGTTACATGGTAATTGACGTTACAGGTACAACCGAAAACGTTAAAAATGCAACAGAGGCTCTGGAAGATGTTATCAGAGTAAGAGTTATTGAGTAATCAATAAACACAACATAATATTACACACAGACAGCATCGGTTTACCGGTGCTGTTTTTTTGCACACTAATCATCAAATATACTGTGTTTTTCGTAAGCCTCCAGGTCGTAACTTGGAGGCTCTTCTTCTGAGGTCTTATACTCTCTGCCATATGTACCCTCTGAAACCTTCAGGAAGTTACTCTCTTTTATCAGCCAGTCAAAGGATGCCTTCCAGCCTCTTGCACCTTTTCCGCACAGGAAGTCACTCTCCTGGGCTTTTTCAAAAACCCCTTGTATCTCAGCATGACCGTAGTTCTGAAGCAGATTGGAAATATCCCTTCTCCGCTGTTTTGTCAAAGCGGTGACCGGAGTCAGGGAATAACAGGTTTTATTGTAAAAATCCATAACCATCTGACACACACTATCATCAGCATATTTCTGTCCCGGCCTTCTTCCCCTGTCTGAGTTTTCCTCGTCTGTCCTATCCTTACCTGTCCTATCCTTACCTGTACTATCCTTACCTGTACTATCCTTACCTATACTATCCTTACCTATACTATCCTTACCTATACTATCCTTACCTAACCTATCCTGTGTATCCAAATCGGATACAAAAAAATCCTCAGGCTTTTCAGCAGAGTTTTCTGCAGTCTTTTCTTGGGTGCTTTCTTCCTTTTTGACTTTTTCTTTTTCCTCTGGTTTTGTCTCCTCTTTTTTGGGGTACATAAGGTCTTTTTCTTTGCGGTAAACAGTAGGTTTATATCTGTCCTTCTGAATATAGTTGTGGGTTTTCCAATGAACAATTGCAACCACAGAGGAGTCAAAAGTCTTAAGATATCCCTCATCCACCAGAAGTCTGAAATCATCCTCACCTGCACCTATCATACGCAGGATGCTTTTTGCGTTGCCGATAAATCCGTCATCATCTGCACGCATTGCAAGATGCACATAAACCGCCTGTGCAGAAAAGGGCAGAGTCATAAAATCGTCACTATCCATAATTGACTTTGCAAACATTCTTCTTTCTGCCATTATTATCCTCCTTTAATCTATGTTTACAAAAAACACTTTTACACCCATACCCCGAAACATATCAGAAATTGCATAAAAGAGTGCAAGTTCCGAAGAATATTTTTTTGAGACAAAAAATCAGGGCGGGATACACTACACGAGCCTCCACAAACCTCAAGGGAGGTGGATTTTGCGGAGCAAAAGAGGTCGGGATTCACCTATTATGTAGTAATAATGTTTCCTCTTAAGGAAAAGTTTCGAAACGTAAAGGATAATCCCCCCTGATTTCCTGACGGAAATCTACCCCCTTTTAGGCAAGGGGGGCAAAAAGGCTTCCCCTTAGCAGGGGCAGCAACCCTTTTGTCCCTTCGGGACATTTCCCCTAACAGGGGAATTTCCTTGAGGGGAAGCTGTCACCAAAGGTGACTGATGAGGTGTAGGACACTTTGGTGTCCGTTTTTTACATCTGATTATTGCATAGCTTTTCCACCTCATCCACCACAAGTGGTCCCCCTTTTCCTTGCAGGAACGGCAAACCCTCTGTCACTTCGTGACATCTCCCTTATCAAGGGAGTTTCCTCTAGGGGAAGGCTTTCGGGGCGTCGAGGGCGCCGCCCCCTACGGAGTTTCCACAAGTAAGCCTAAAGCCTTACCCTTTAGGTATAGTGAAGTATTTTGCAAAGCAAAATGTGAAGTTATGGCTTTTGCCATAGTGAAGTTTTGTGCTACACACAAAGTGAAGTTAAGTTTTTCTATCACTTGCGAAGCAAACTTCACTTACATTGTAAACTTCACTGCGGAGCAACTTCACTTGCCGTCAGGCAAACTAAGTTTTTCGGACAATCCCCCCTGATTTCCTTTTAGGAAATCTCCCCCCTTTAGGGCAAGGGGGGCAAAAAGCCTTGACACCTATATATTTTTGGAGTAAAATTAATTAGAATGGAGCAGTATTTTTGCGGCTCCCGCATACTATATTAACATTGAGAGGTGAAAGTTAATGGACGCAGGAAGTAGTACCGGCACTGTTCCCGGGCGAAGTTGCATTTTTTCTATATACCGCAGTTTTACTGCGTACATTTCCTTTGCACTTTAATCCTTGGAACCGTGTCTTTTTACTTCCACCTATTACGCTTTTAGGAGGAAAAGACTATGGAAAGGAATTATGTAACTGTCGATGTTACCATCGGCAAACTCCTTGATGAGAAAAAGTACAAAACTCTCAAGGACATCCTCAGCACAATGAATGCATACGACATTGCTATGCTTTTAGAGGATATGCACGACTCAAAGATTCAGCTTCTGTTTCGAATGCTTCCAAAAGAACTGGCTGCAGATGTTTTTGTTGAGATGGACGAGGACACCCAGGAGTTTCTTATCAAGGGCTTCTCTGATGCTGAACTTAAAGATGTTGTTGACGAGCTGTCTGCTGATGACGCCGTTGACATTATCGAGGAAATGCCTGCAAACGTTGTAAAGAGAATTCTTCGTCAGGCAGACCCTGAAACAAGAAAACAAATCAATGAACTGCTCAAGTATCCCGATGACTGTGCAGGTTCAATTATGACTACGGAGTTTGTATCCCTGCGACCTGATATGACCGTAGAGGAGGCTATCAAGCGCATCCGCCGTACAGGTGTTGACAAAGAAACCATCTACACCTGCTATGTTGTGGGCAAAGACTCCAAGCTCATCGGTATCACAACTATCAAGGACCTGCTTCTCTCGGAAGAAGACGAGGTTATCAGTTCTCTGATGGAGACAAACGTTATCTCTGTAGGCACCCTTGATGACCAGGAACTGGTTGCTCAGACTATCAAGAACTACGACTTCCTTGCTCTGCCTGTTGTTGACACAGAGGGCAGACTTGTTGGTATCGTTACCGTTGACGATGCGGTTGACGTTATGATTGAAGAGACCACCGAGGACATCCAGAAGATGGCGGCTATCGGCTCCAGCGACAAACCCTACCCCAAGGTTGGCATCTTTGAGACTTTGTGGCAGCGTGTTCCCTGGCTATTATTGCTTATGATATCTTCCACATTTACGGGCATAATAATCGCAGGCTATGAAGAAAGACTTGCAGGTTCTCTTATTCTCACCGCTTTTATACCTATGCTCATGGGTACAGGCGGTAACGCAGGTAGCCAGTCATCTGTTACCGTTATCCGAAGCCTGTCTCTGGAAGAAATCGAATTCAAAGATATCCTCTGGGTTATCTTCAAGGAATGCAGGGTTTCAATCCTTGCAGGTATCATCCTTGGTGTTGTCAACTTCGGCAAGATTCTCCTTGTTGACGGCTGGATGCTTCAGAATGAGGAAATCACAGCGGGCATTGCCCTTGTAGTCAGCCTGACACTTGTGGTAACAATTATCGTTGCAAAGATTATCGGCTGTTCTCTGCCTATGATTGCAAAGACTATGAAGTTGGACCCTGCCGTTATGGCAAGTCCCTTTATCACCACAATCGTTGACGTGGTTTCCCTGCTTGTATATTTCTGGATAGCTTCTTCAATACTGAATATTTAAGAAGGTCGTCCATAAGTGAAAAAATCCATAATTTTACTTTTTATCGCCGCAGCGACTGTACTACTCAGTCTCTGCGGTGCTTTTTATTCCGGCACAATCTCCCCCGCATCCCCTGTAAACAGCACAAGCTTTACCTGCTCTGTGGGCAGAGATTTTTCTCTTTCTGATGCAAAGGAATATATAAACCTATGTTCCCTTGCCTATGAAGAAATCCCTCTGAGAGAAACCCTGAACACAATGGGCTATTCCGATTTCCGCTACATTCTCCGCAATCAGTCCTCTTCTCACGGCAGCGGTATAGCCTTTGGCACAGGCTGTAAAAAACAAGGAGACATCACAAAGGTTATCCTTGTTTTCCGAGGTACTCACAAGGGGGAATGGTACTCTAACTTCAGCATCGGCGAGGGTGTGGAACATTCGGGATTTTCTGCGGCAACTGACTTCGCAGAAGAAGAAATAAAGGCTTATATAAAAAACCATTGTACAGATGTAAAAAACACGGAAATCATCCTGACAGGTCATTCAAGGGGCGGTGCGGTTGCAAATCTCCTTGCAAAAAGGCTCATTGATGAGGGGACGTACAAATCCGTCACCGCCTACACCTTTGCATCCCCCTGCACCACAAGGAGTGAGGACGCAAAAAACAGCAGGTACAAAAGCATTTATAACCTGCTGAATCCCGAGGACTTTATCTGCTACATCCCCCTTGAAAAGTGGGACTACACCCGATACGGCACAGATATGGAATTCCCGAGGAACACTCAGGACGGACACAATGCCATATATCCTCTGATGCAAGAGGAGTTTGAAAGATTAGCAGGATACTCCCACACAGGTTACCCTATGGGAGCCTCGGATGTGAGAATCTTCCTTGACACCGCCTACGCCCTTGCTCCCACAATCAGCGACTACTACCAAAAGGAACTGACTGTGACACCTCACCGAATGACGCTCTACGACTATATGACAAAGGTGGCGGCTCTGCTGTGTGGGGATTCTCCCCTGCAAAACGGAATGTTTCTGATGGCAAGTAGCAGCAGTGAGCTTTTCTCTGCTATGACGGAGTTTATGATGGAGGGAATAAATATTGAGGATGTGGCAAAAAGTGCGGATATCACCACCTCCGCCATCAGTTGCGGCCACACCTACGAAACCTATATGGCGTGGCTTACGGTACTGGACGAGGAGTATTTTGCAGGGGCTAATCCCCTGCAAAACTAAGTTTGCCTGAGGGCAAGTGAAGTTGCTTCGCAGTGAAGTTTACTGTGTAAGTGAAGTTTGCTACGCAAGTGAAAAAACTTATCAAAAAAATTAATCCAACTTCATAAAACGCATAAGACAAACTCCTGTGGAAAGGATAAATACAAAGAATTCCACAGGAGTGTTTTATATATGAAAAGTACAGGCAAAAAGGTTGTGCTTATAGGCACAGGTATGGTGGGTATGAGTTTTGCATACTCCGCCCTTAATCAGCACATCTGCGATGAGTTGGTGCTTATTGACATTGACACCCTCCGCGCTCAGGGTGAGGCAATGGACCTGAATCACGGACTTGCTTTTTCCTCTGCAAGTATGAAGATTTCCCCGGGTGATTACTCCCAATGTAAGGACGCGGACATTGTTGTAATCTGTGCAGGAGTTAATCAGCAGGACAAGGAATCAAGGCTTGAACTTCTGGGCAGAAATGCTCAGGTTTTCTGCTCAATTGTTCCGCAGGTTGTAAGCAGCGGGTTTCGTGGTATCTTCCTTGTTGCTACAAATCCCGTTGACATTATGACGCGTATCACCTACGAACTTTCGGGCTTTGAGGAGGGCAGGGTTATAGGCACAGGCACTACCCTGGACACCGCAAGGCTTCGGTATCTTATGGGGGAATACTTCCGTCTGGACCCTCGGAATGTTCACGCCTATGTTATCGGTGAGCATGGAGACTCGGAGTTCACTCCCTGGTCACAGGCTCTCCTTGCCACAAAACCTGTTTACAATGTGCTGGAGGACAACCCCGACAAGTTCTTTTTCTCTGACCTTGAGAACATCAGCAACGAGGTAAGACTTGCGGCACACAAGATTATCAAGGCAAAACGCGCCACCTACTACGGCATTGGTATGTCCATCAACAGAATTGTGAGGGCCATACTCTCTGACGAGCAGAGTGTACTGACAGTATCCGGGTTACTCCGTGGTGAATACGGCAGGAGGGATGTATTCATCGGCAATCCCTGTATCATCGGAAGAGACGGCATCAACCGCACCATTGAGTTAACTCTTACAAAGGAAGAACTTGAGAAATTCCACAACTCCTGCGATATTATAGACAGGTGCTTTTCGGATGTAAAGGGACGTCTGAAAAAGGCTTCCCCACAAGGGGAAGGCTTTTTGAAGGCCTCTCCTTGAGGAGAGGCTCCGCCGTAGGCGGTGGTGAGGTGTAGGACACTTTGGTGTCCGTTTAATATGCTTCATTTATTGCAGAAGTTTTCCACCTCATCCGTCTTGCTTCACTTTGTTACGCAATCCACCTTTTCCTTGCAGGAACGGCAAACCCTCTGTCACTTCGTGACATCTCCCTTATCAAGGGAGTTTCCTCAAGGAGAAGGCTAAGGGCAAAACAAAACACCACAGACCATTGAATCTGTGGTGTAATGCCAAGTCCCGGGGGACTGTTTATACGTTCTGTGTGGTGGACATTGCCTGTCTCTGCTTAATAAGATCAAAGGTTGTCTTTTTATCAGCAACGAGAACATTGTTGATGATAATGGGAATCAGGGCAATCAGATTGAAGAATACTGCAAAGATGATAACACCAACGGATGTGGCGTGGTCACAGGCACCTCTGCAGTCTGTGTACAGAGCCTTTCTGTGCTTTGTAACTCTGCCTGCTGCAACAAGATTGATAACTGCATATGCAATACTCACAATTGATGAGATAATCATTGCTACCCAGAACACAACTCCTGCTACCCCAAAAGCCACCTGTGCTGCGTCTGCTGCGTTTTCTCCGAAGTCTTCATAATAAAACTCGTTGCCGTTTTTGTCGCTGTAGTAGAAATCAGTATCTCCATTGTAATCATAATTCTCTACCATGTAATCAGCAGTACCGTCTACAACTGCGTGGCTTACTGCTGCAAACGCTATACCCAGCAAGAGAGAAAGTACCACCAGCACAATAGTAGCAATACCCACTACTCTGTAGCAGATTGCCTCCCACTTGAGACCTTTATCGAGTTTTTCAAGAGCTTCCTGCTCGTAGGTTACTGTTCCCTGCACAGGGTTCGGGACAGGGTTCATAACCTCACCACAAGCGGAGCAGAACTTTGCATTGTCAGGAATAACCTGACCGCATTTAAAACATTGTTTCATATAAATCTTCCTTTATGTATTAATCAGAGATTTTCTCTCTGTGATAACATTATATCCCATCAGAACACCCCTTGTCAAAGGAATAGCAGAAACCTAACAGTAAGTTTACATATTGTTTACTAAATTCTATTGTCTTTGCGTTTTTAAGGTGCTAGAATATATATATCATAGTCAGGAGTGATATTTTTGAACAACTTTCTCTTAAAACTTCAGAAGTTTATGGAGGGCAGAAACGGTATGGATAAACTGAACCGTTTCCTCTTTATAGTCTACATAATACTTATTTTTGTCAACCTCTTTGCAGGCTCCCTTGTTCTTTATCTTATTGAACTTGCCCTTATTGGCTACATCTTCTACCGATGTTTGTCAAGGAATATTTACAAACGAAGCAAAGAAAACCAATGGTATATGAAAGCAGAAAAGCCTGTGAAGGATTTCTTTGTAAGGCAGAAGAACAAGATAAGGGACATAAAAACTCACAGATATATAAGGTGCCATCATTGCAAAGCACAGCTTCGTGTTAAACGGAGAAAAGGAAAACACACAGTCCGCTGTCCCAAGTGCAGACAGGAATTTGAAGTTAATATCATAATATAAAAAAACCACCTGAGGATTCACAAGAAATCTTCGGGTGGTTTTTCTGTATTGGTGTCCGTTTTAAATAAAGGATAATCCCCTGTCAAAACCTTCGGTTTCAACTTCCCCTTAGCAGGGGCGGCAACCCTTTTGTCGGCAAAGCCGACATTTTTTCTAGCAAAAACGGCAAACCCTCTGTCACTTCGTGACATCTCCCTTATCAAGGGAGTTTCCCTAACAGGGGAATTTCCTTGAGGAAAGGCTTACGGGGCGTCTGGTGCAAAACCCTACGGAGAATATAAATTCGGATAGATTCACCACACGAGCCTCCCTTGCCTAAAGGGAGGTGGCAAAAATCTTTGATTTTTGACGGAGGGATATTCCGAATTATTTAAGGTTAATCCCCCCTGAATGGCTAAAGCCATTCTTCCCCCCTTTAGGGCAAGGGGGGCTAATGTGTGCCTCGATTTTCAGTCACCTTTAGGCATGGGGGCTATTATCAGATTGTGGTTGCAAGAAGGTAGGCTGTGTAGCCAATATAGCCCAGCACACAGGTGATACCGATAAATCTGCCCATACCCTTCTTTACAAGGCAGGCAACATACACAAGGGCAGTAATCACAAGTAAAATCACAACATTGATAATAGCACTATTGTCAACGGCGATTGGGTTGAGGGATGAGGAAAGTCCCAGAATCAGCATAATGTTGAAAATATTGGAGCCGATAACATTACCAAGGGCAAGACCGCTCTCCCCTTTCTTTGAGGCTACAACACTTGTTACAAGCTCAGGCAGACTTGTGCCGATGGCTATAATTGTCAGACCGATGAAAGTCTCTGACCAACCAAGAGCAAGGGCAATTTCCTTTGCGTTGTTAACAACCAGGTTTCCGCCCAGGATAACAGCAGTAAGACCGCCAACAATGAACACTACTGAAAGGAGAGGTGACATTTTCTTCACATCATCCTCTGACTGCTCTTCTTTGTTTTTAAATGCTGTAAACACAACAAAGAAAAGATAAAGTGCAAAGAGAACAAGTAAACAAAGACCATCAAGAAGATTAAGGGCTTTGCCTATAAACATCAGCACAAGAAGCAGAACATTCACAACGATATTCACAGGGAAGTCTCTGTTAAGCATTACCTTTTCAATCTTGTAGGGCTTGATTACAGCACACAAACCTGCCACCACCAAGAGATTAAAGATGTTGGAGCCTACTACATTGCTGATTGCAATTTCGTTGGAGCCCTGCACACCTGCAGTGATGCTCACCGCCGCTTCGGGGGCGCTTGTACCCATAGCCACAATGGTGAGACCGATAACAAATCCCGGCACACCAAGAATCTTTGCAATTGACGAACTGCCGTCTACAAAGAAGTCCGCACCCTTTACAAGCAACACAAAGCCCAACAAAAGTAAAATTATATTTACAACCATAATCATTCTCCTTTTTTCTTTTGAGGCAATAAAAAAAGACCTATACTGCCCCATAGCAGTAAAAGTCTTGTTACAAAACGAAAGGTCGGTCTGGGTGCGCCCGGAATTTCTTCGTGATGACGAGCAACACCGCGGATATCTCCGCAAACTACTCCCTCTTACTTGATTTCATTTTATTACATACAGAAGAAAAAGTCAACTGATTGGAGATTTTTCAGAAAGATAAACAAAACACCACAGACCCCATAAGGAATCTGTGGTGAATTTTATTATGGGATTATGATATAAATTCTCGTGCCGTAAGGCACATATGGAATCGTCAGGTATATCGGGTTGCGTAAGCAACATATCGCAAATTCATTTATGAATTTATATCGCTGTTTACCCAAGGGGTAAACACATTACAGGTCGTAGTAAAGACCGAACTCTGCGGGGTGAGGAATCTGGTTAACCTTCTTAGCCTCGGCGCGCTTTCTCTTGATCCAGGTCTTGAGAAGAGCCTCGGGGAATACGCCGCCCTTTGTGAGGTACTCGTAGTCAGCCTCAAGTGCATCAAGAGCCTCGTCAAGAGTTGTGGGCAGGTGCTGGAGCTTTGCCTTCTCTTCATCTGTAAGGTTATAAAGGTTGTAGTCGTAGGGGCCCCAACCATTTGCCTCAGGGTCAATCTTGTTCATTACGCCGTCAAGACCTGCCATAAGGATAGCAGCATAAGCGTAGTAGGGGTTACAGGTTGCGTCAGGGTTTCTGATTTCAAAACGCTTTGTCTCAGGGCTCTTAGCGTATGCAGGGATACGGATAACAGCAGAACGGTTGGAGGTTGCGTAACCGATAGTAACGGGAGCCTCGTAACCGGGAACAAGACGCTTGAAGGAGTTTGTGGAGGGGTTAGTGATAGCGCACAGGGAACGAGCGTGTTTAAGGAGACCGCCCATAAACCAGTGAGCAATATCAGAAAGACCTGAGTAGCCATTCTCATCAAAGAACAGGGGCTTACCATCCTTGAAGAGGAGCATATGAACGTGCATACCGTTACCTGCCTCGCCATAGATGGGCTTGGGCATAAATGTAGCAGTCTTGCCGTTTGCAACAGCCTCGTTCTTAACAATGTACTTGATAATCATTGTCTTGTCAGCCATATCCAGCATCTCGCCAAGCTCAACCTCGATTTCAACCTGACCTGAGCCGCCAACCTCGTGGTGATGGTACTTAACCTTTACGCCCCAATCCTCAAGCATAAGGCACATTCTGGAGCGGATGTCGTATGTAATATCCTGGGGAGCTGCAATGTGATAACCGCCGTGGCCGGGAACCTTGTAGCCAAGGTTCTGAACCTCGTTCTCGCCGGAGTTCCACTCAGCCTGGTCTGTGTCAACCTCGTAAGCAACGCGGTTGGGCTTGGACTCGTAGGAAACATGGTCAAGAAGATGGAACTCGAACTCGGGACCGATAATCATCTTATCAGCAACGCCGATTTCCTTCATATATTCCTGAGCGCGGATAGCAACGTTTCTGGGATACTGGTCAAAGGGTCTGTTAGCCTCGCCAACCTTACCGATGATGCAAACGTCACCTGTCATTGTAAGTGTAGGCTGAGAAACAAAGGGGTCAATCTGAGCGGACTCAAGATTGGGAATGAACACCATATCACTCTTCTCAACAGCAGCATAACCGTAGTTTGAGCCGTCAAAGCCGATACCGTAAATCATAGTATCCTCATTGAGTCTGTTGGAGGGAATGGTGATATGACGCCAACGACCATCGATATCAATCATCTTGAAATCAATCATCTTGATGTCATTATCTTTGATGAACTTCTGAGCTTCTTTAACTGTTTTGAACATACTGAACCTCCTGTAGGTTATAGTGTCACTTTATAGTATATATAAAGTGTAAAATACATTATTAATCCGGCTTTTTGTCACGCCTCGTAGTGCTTTGCTGTTCTTAAAAAAGTCATCGGACTCCCCAAATTTGCCTGTAAGCAAATACGAGGTACTTGCTTACTGTCCGACAAATTGCGGTATCGCCCTTGACTTTTTTAAGGCTACGCACCTCGGCGCTTCCGACTGTATTCAGTTTATTCCAATAATTGGCGGTTGTCAATATTTTGGGGGCAAAAAGCCATAAACTGACATTGTGGGCAGAATCAGATTTCGGATACCTGAGCCTCTGTAATGGACTTGATGCCGTTTTCAAGGAGCAGGTTTTCTACCTTTTCGTTATCATCAACCCGAAGCACAACATAGGCGTGGTGAGGAGTTGCACCGTTGAAAGCGTACATATACTCCATATTGATGCCGTTTTCGGAGATAACTCTTACTGCTGTAGCCAAGGCGCCCGGCTCGTTGCGAAGTCTTGCACCAACAACTGCGGTCTCGGTTACAATGCAGTTTTCTTTTCTCAGCACTTCCATTGCTCTGTCTGTATCAGACACAATAAGACGGAGAATTCCGAAGTCGGGTGTATCAGCAATAGACATAGCACGCAGGTCGATATTCTCCTTTGCAAGTACATCTGTAATCTTTACAAGGGAGCCCTGCTTATTTTCAACAAAAACTGAAATCTGGCGGATTGACATAACCTTAACCTCCTATAAGTTTTCTCTTATCTTCAACTCTCTTGGCTTTGCCCATAGAGCGTTCAATACTGCCGGGAGATACAAGCTTAACATCTGCACCGATGCCAAGGAGAGAGCGAAGCTCAGCCTCCAGAGCCTTCTCGTGCTCTTTAATCTTTGCAACTGTATCAGAGAACATATCCTCGTTCATCTCAACATGGATGAGAAGTGTATCTGTGTTATTTACGCGGTCAACATAGATTTTGTAGTTGGGTGAGTAGCCCATTCTGAGAAGGACTGTTTCAATCTGGGAGGGGAACACATTGACACCGCGGATAATAAGCATATCGTCAGTTCTTCCCTTGGGTTTTGTCATCTTAACAAAGGTTCTTCCGCAGGAGCATTTGTCAACGGTCAGCACACCGATATCACGGGTACGGTAACGGATGAAGGGACAGCACTCCTTTGAGATACAGGTGAACACAAGCTCACCGGGTACACCGTAGGGCAGTACCTCCTCTGTCTCAGGGTCGATTGCCTCAACGATGAAGTGGTCCTCGTTAACGTGCATACCTGTCTGAGCAGAGCATTCGTAGGATACGCAGGGGCCCATAATCTCTGTAAGGCCGTAAACATCGTATGCCTTGATATCAAGCATCTCTTCAATCTGATGACGCATTTCCTCTGTCCAGGGCTCTGCACCGAAGATACCTGCCTTGAGGGACAGAGTCTTGGGGTCGATACCCTTTGCCTTTATCTGCTCTGCAATATACATAGCATAGGAGGGAGTACAACAAAGAACAGTTGAGCCGAAGTCCTGCAAAATTGTAATCTGTCTGTCAGTATTGCCTGAGGATACAGGAATTGCAGTAGCACCGATACGGCCTGCACCGCCGTGAAGTCCGAAGCCGCCTGTAAACAGACCATAACCATATGCAACATGGATAAAGTCGTTTTCATCTGCACCAACAGCATAAAGCTGACGGGCGGCAATATCTGCCCATACATCCAGGTCGTTCTGAGTATAGCCCACAACTATCTGCTTACCTGTTGTGCCTGAGGATGCGTGAAGTCTCACAACGTCCTTTGTAGGTACAGCAAAAAGTCCGTAGGGATAGTAGTCACGGAGATCCTGCTTTGTTGTGAATGGGAGTTTCTTCAGGTCATCAACGCTCTTGATATCCTCAGGGCGGATGCCTGCCTCGTCCATTCTCTTGCGGTACATCTCTACATTATCGTAGACATGCTTTACTGTTTTTACAAGACGCTCATCCTGAATTGCTCTTATTTCTTCTCTGGATGCGGTCTCAATTTCTTTTTGCCAATAGCGCTCTGCCATAAGAGTCGCCTCCTGTAATATAAAAAATCAAATGATCCCCACAAACCTCAAGGGAGGCTTGTGTAGAGAATCCATCCGCTTCGCATTCGCTCAGCACCTACATTTAGGCAAGGGATGCTTTTTTAGTTGCCGTAGTTGTAGCCAAGGTCGAAAGCCTTCAGGTTGATATCCACAAACTGGGGCTTAACAACGCTCTTAAGGGCGTTCTTCCAATTCTCAACAGGGATATCAAGCTGACGGGCAAGTCTGCCCATAAGAACAATATTAACCGCTCTGGAGGAGCCTGCCTGCTCTGCAAGTGAGAGAGCATCAAGGGCATCTACCTTTACCTTCTGTGCTACCTCTGTGAGAATATCTGCAGGGTACTCTACTGCACCGATAACAACAGGCATAGGGTCAATCTGCTGGGTGTTGGTGATGATAACACCATCTTTTTTCAGGTACTGCACCCATCTTGCAGCCTCCAGTTTTTCAAAGGAGATAATGCAATCTGCGGCACCCTTCTCAATAATGGGAGAATATACCTTATCACCGTATCTTACATAGGTAACAACGGAGCCGCCACGCTGACTCATACCGTGTACCTCAGAAACTTTTACATCGTAACCTTCTGTAACAAGAAGTTTGCCAAGCAGTGTACTTGCAAGGAGAGAACCCTGTCCGCCTACACCGACTATCATAATACTCTTTGTCATCAGTTCTTCCTCCTTACTTGATAGCATCGAACTTGCACATCTGTGTGCATACACCGCAACCTACGCAGAGTGTGGGGTCAATCCAGGCCTTGCCGCCGTGCATACTGATTGCAGGGCAACCCAGCTTCATACACATCTTACAGCTCTTACACTTGTCCTCAGAAACTGTGAGAGCAGGCTTTGCCTTAACGCTCTTAAGAAGCACACAAGGTCTGCGGGAAATAATAACAGAAGGCTCTTCTGCACTGAGTTCTTCCTTTAAAACTTCATCGCACTCCTGCAGGTTATAGGGGTCTACAACGCGTACACGATTGATACCAACAGCCTTACACAGAGTTTCAAGGTCAATCTTAGCAGCAGGGTCGCCCTTGATGTTGTAGCCTGTTGTGGGATTCTGCTGATGGCCTGTCATACCTGTGATGGAGTTATCAAGGATGATAACTGTGGAGTTGGATGCATTGTAAGAGATATTTACAAGACCTGTGATGCCTGAGTGCATAAATGTAGAGTCACCGATAACGCAAACTGTCTTACCCTCGGTCTCCTTACCGCCTGCCTTGTTGTAGCCGTGGAGACCTGATACGGATGCACCCATACAGAGAGTTGTGTCAAGTGCATTGAGGGGAGGCATTGCGCCCAGAGTGTAGCAACCGATATCGCCCAGAACTGTAATCTTGTTCTTTGCAAGGGTGTAGTACATACCTCTGTGGGGACAGCCTGCACACATTACGGGAGGTCTTGAGGGAACATTGGTATCAACAGATGAAAACTCAGGCATATCAAGTCCGAAGGCAGTTGCAACAGAAAGCTGTGAAAGCTCGCCGATTTCGGAGAAAAGCTCCTTGCCCACACAATCAATACCAAGAGTTTTAACGTGAGTTTCGATAATACCGTCAAGTTCCTCAACTATATATACCTTGCCCACTTTCTCAGCAAAGTTTCTGATTCTCTCAACAGGCATGGGATAAATCATACCAAGTTTAAGAACGCTTACAGAGTCACCGAAAACTTCCTTAACATACTGGTAGCAGGTACCTGTTGTGATAATACCAAACTGAGAGTCTGCATATTCCTCACGGTTGATGTCTGCTGTCTCTGCATATGCTATGAGTTTTCTTGTTCTCTCCTCTACGAAGGGGTGACGGAGTTTTGCATTTGCAGGAACCATTATGTACTTCTGAGGATTCTTCTCGTAGGGCTTATCCTCAGGGAGAACTCTCTCGGATGTTTCAACAATGCTCTGGGAGTGAGCAACACGAGTACACATCTTGATGAATACGGGAGTATCAAACTCCTCGGAAATTTCAAAAGCAAGTTTTGTAAACTGCAGGGCTTCTTTGGAATCAGAGGGCTCCAGCATAGGAACCTTTGATGCCTTTGCATAGTGACGGGAGTCCTGCTCGTTCTGGGATGAGTGCATACCGGGATCGTCTGCAACACAGATAACAAGACCGCCGTTAACACCTGTATAGGACAGAGTAAAGAGAGGGTCAGCAGCAACATTAAGACCTACGTGCTTCATACAGCAGCAGGTTCTTTTGCCTCTGACAGAAGCACCGAAGGCAACCTCCATGGCAACCTTCTCGTTAGGTGCCCACTCGCAATAGATTTCGTCATACTTTGCAGCCATCTCTGTAATCTCTGTGCTGGGTGTGCCGGGATAACTGGATACCACAGAACAACCTGCCTCGTAGAGACCTCTGGCAACGGCTGCGTTACCAATAAGTAATTCTTTCATAATCAAGCTCTCCTTCAAAAGGATAAATTTTATCTGTATATTTCAATCTGACTACTCAGATTATTTATTAATCAAGTGCCTGTTTCTTGGATACTGTCACCTGTTTTTCATAGCAGGAGAACATCTCGTTAACCTGCTTTTCATCAGGCTTCTTTGTAAGAAGGCTTACTACCACCACAAGGATAATACCCGAGAACATAGCAATAACACCTACATTGGAAGATGCCTGCAAAAGTTTGGGAAGTACTGAAACATTACCGCTGAGTTTGAAAATCATATAAGTAACATTGATGCTTACGCTGAAAATGAAACTTGCCCACACAGCAGGCTTTGTAGCTCTTTTCCAGTAAAGTCCCAGCATAAAGGGACCAAGGAAGGCACCGCTCATTGTACCCCAGGAGATACCCATAAGGTCGGTAATGAATGCTACCTTGGTGTTAGCCTGAACAATGGCAATAAGTGCAGAAACCACAATGAAGAACACAAGGAAGATTCTCATAAGAGACATCTTTGTTTTTTCTGACATCTTCTTTTTCTTCATAGACGCAATAAAGTCCAGAGTAAGTGTGGAGCTGGATGTAAGCACCAGAGAAGAAAGAGTGGACATTGAAGCCGCAAGAACCAGCATAATTACAAGGGCGATAACCACATCGGAGTTAATCTTCTGAAGCATTGTGGGGATAATGGAGTCAAACTGACCGTTTACCTCTTCCCCTGTCATAAAGATACGGCCGAAACCGCCCAGGAAGTAGCAACCGCCTGCAACCACAACTGCAAAGACAGTAGAAACAACTGTACCTGTTTTGATTGACTGCTCACTCTTGATGGAGTAGAACTTGCCTATCATCTGAGGCAGTCCCCATGTGCCAAGGGATGTGAGAAGCACAACACCCAGAAGTGCCACAGGGTCGGGACCTAAGATGGATGTGTAATCACCCACAGGCTCAACCTGAGAGAGAAGCTCCACAGAAGCAGCAAAGCCCCCGTTCACATTCAAAGCCGCAACTACAACCACAACAATACCCACAAGCATAATAATACCCTGAATAAGGCTGTTGAGGGCTGTACCTACATAGCCTGAAAGCACAACATACAAGGCAGTTACCAGCGCCATAGCCACAACGCATACCCAGTAGTCCACATTGAACGCCATCTCAAAAAGTCGTGAAAGACCGTTGTAAAGAGAGGCTGTGTAGGGAATCATAAAAACAAAAACAATAACGGCGGCCGCAAGTTTAAGTTCCTTTGAGCCGTATCTTTTCTCAAAGAAATCAGGCATTGTGGAACTACTCAGATGCTGGGTCATAACCCGGGTGCGTCTGCCCAGAATCTTCCACGCAAGGTAGGAGCCGATAAGGGCATTACCAAGACCTATCCAGGTAGATGCAAGTCCGAAGTTCCATCCGAACTGTCCTGCATATCCTACAAAGATAACAGCAGAGAAGTAGGATGTACCAAAGGAAAAGGCTGTGAGCCATGGTCCTACAGACCTGCCGCCCAGCACGAAGCCGTTAACATCAGTTGCTTTTTTTCTGCAATAAACACCAACGCCGATGGTGATCACCAGAAAAAGAACAATAAACAGAATTTTGATAAACATTTTTCCGCTACTGATTTTCTGTCCATATCTGACAGAAAACCGAGCATACCCTCCTTTTTTTCAAAATCTATTCGCTTATTATACCAAAAACCGATGCATAATACAAGATTTTTTTGCATATATATGTAAAAAAGCAGAAATTTTTACACCTGAAAAACTGAGAGTATTTGTTAATTGCCTTAAAACTGTTGACAAGGTGTCAAAATGTACTGTATAATTGATTTGAATTTGACCTAAAGGAGGAGCAACAAATGTATATCAGTTACGAAAAAACTCATATGATGATGCTATGCTCCGCCTTCAGAAGTCACTGATTCCGCTCTTTTAGCGGAAAGATGAAATCTGAGGGCAGATACCCTTTTGGGGTAACTGCCCTTTTATAATACTCAGGGAGGTAATTATACTATGAATTACAAGAACTTAGACACTACCTGCGTTCAGGGCGGTTATACCCCCTCAAACGGTGAACCCAGACAGATTCCCATTGTGCAGAGCACAACCTTCAAATATGCCACATCCGAGGATATGGGCAAACTCTTTGACCTTGAGGCAGAGGGCTACTTCTACACAAGACTTCAGAACCCCACAAACGACTATGTTGCAAAGAAAATCTGTGAACTTGAGGGCGGCACAGCAGCAATGCTCACATCCTCAGGTCAGGCCGCAAGTTTCTTCAGCATCTTCAATATTGCAGGCGCAGGCGACCACATTGTTGCATCCTCAG
>SVPX01000103.1 GCA_015065665.1 Oscillospiraceae bacterium
AGCAGGTTAACCTCTTCCATTTCGTAAGCGTTATCCTCAAGGATAACAGGCAGATATGAGCAATAACTGTTAAGGTTGGAGCTTTTGTTGAAGAACTCGCCGTTACCTGTGGAGAGAGCAATCTTTACAACCCTCTCAGCGGTAATCTTCTGAATGGATGAAAGAACACTCTGCTCTATGTACTGACCGCTGATGTAAATCTCGCCGTCTGTATCATAGGAGGGGGCAAAAACATCGTAGATTTCAAGGCATTCATACTTGCCTGTGTTGTTGTCCTCAACAATCACCATATTGCCTGATGAGGACCAGTTTACATCGGGATACTTCTCAGACATAGCCTTCATAGATGTTGCCGCAACGTTCACATACTCAAGGGTAACCTTGTCATAACGGGACATCTCACGGAGGAGCTGATTTACCTGATATGCGTAGTTTGCATCAATTCCTACAAACTCAGCTTCTTCTTTGAGTACCTTAAGAGTTACTTCTGTCTCCATATACTCAAGGTATTCCTCGGTGGTCTTCTGCAGAGAGTAAACACCCTGGGAGGTAAAGTCGAGTTCAAGGCCGGGGAAGCGGTTTACAAGGAAGGTTGCAAACACATTGACACCTGCAAAGATAAGCAGGAAGATAACAATCATAACAGAGTTGAAAAGTTTGCGCTGTTTTGTAGTCATACGCTTGTAGGAAGACTTTGCAGACTCTGTGTTTTTAATATTCTCTTTATTCATCTGTATCCCCTCCTTAAGCCCAGCGTTTTTTGTCCAGAATCCTGACAGTCAGGAACAGGAACAGCATAACCCAGCTAAGATAGAAAATAACATCAGCAGGGTTGATTACACCTTTTACAAGGTTCATATAGTGATTTGTGAGTGAAAGTTTATCAAGCACAACAAGCTGATGTGAGGTTGAGAAGAGTGTGTTGATAAAGCTGTTGATTGCACCAACGATTGAATCGTAAAGCATAAGCACAAGACCTGTACCCATACCGATTACAGCGGCAATAATCTGATACTCTGTAAGTGAAGAGTAGAACAGGTTGATTGCAAGGAGCGCTGCACCCAGCAGCATAATTCCCAGCCAACCTGAAAGAAGCTGTCCCCACTGGATTGTAACATCGGGGATAGAAATAAGGAGTACTAAAGCGTAGAGGAAATAAGCCATATTACAGATTGTGTACAGAGCAAGTGCGCTGAGATACTTGCCAAAGACAATCTCCCACAATCCCACAGGAGCAGTAAGGAGAGCCTGGTCTGTACGCTGACGCTTTTCTTCTGCAAAAGACCTCATTGTAATAAGGGGTACAAGGAAGAAAACAACATAAAGCATATTGTTTATAACTTCCACAAGGCTGTTATACTGGCTGTAAAAACAGATAAGCCAGAAGAAAAAGCCTGAAAGCAACATATAAAGGGCAATTACAATATAGCCCAGAGTTGATGTGAAATATGAGGAAAAATCTCTTTTGAATATAGCACCCATCAGGCTTTGCCTCCTTTCTTAGTGCGTTCTACTTTAGTGGAGCCTGTCAGTTGGAGGAAGCTCTCCTCAAGTGACATACCTGCATCCTTCATCTCAAGTATGGGACAATCTGCCTTTGCAAGTGTGCGGAATACTGCACGGCGGATATCCTTATCCTTCTTGTATTCAACCATATACTGATATACTGTGTCACTCTCCTGAGATACTCTGCGTACCTTTGTAACACCGTCAACATCACCCAGTACAGAAAGCACAGTAGCAGATACACCGTCAACGGTAAGAGAGAGTTTCTTTGTATCCTCTGTGATGTTTGAGAGTTCGTCTGTCTTTGCATCTGCTGTAATCTGTCCGTTGGAAATAACAACGATACGGTCGCAGATTTCAGAAACCTCTGAAAGCACATGGGATGAGAAGATAACTGTGTGCTTCTTGCCAAGACTCTTGATAATAGAGCGCATCTCAATAATCTGTCTGGGGTCAAGACCTACTGTAGGCTCGTCAAGGATAAGCACGGGGGGATTGCCCACAAGAGCCTGTGCAAAACCCACTCTCTGCTTGTAACCCTTGGAAAGATTGCGGATAACTCTATCCTTGATATCGTAAATCTTTACAAGCTGCATAACCTCTTTCAGATGCTCTGCCTTGGGCAGTTTCACCTTCTTCAGCTCATAGATAAACTGCAGATACTTCTCTACTGTCATATCCAGATACAGAGGGGGAAGCTCAGGAAGATAACCGATTCTTGAACGTGCCTCCATAGGATTGTCGAGAATATCATAGCCGTCAATTGTCACCGTACCGCTTGTTGCAGAAAGATAACCGGTGATGATATTCATTGTGGTAGTTTTACCTGCACCGTTGGGGCCGAGAAAACCAAGTATCTCTCCCTTTTCGGCGGTAAAACTGATGTTCTTTACTGCGGCAATATCGCCGTAGTTTTTCACAAGGTTTTTAACCTCTACCATTAAAACTTTCACTCCTTATTGCGTATTTATATACTGACGCAACTTGCATTAAAAAACAAAGTCATCTATACCTCAATCAGATAACTTCTGAATCCGAAACAATGTCTGCAACCCCTCTTACACAATAAACGAGGAGATACAGCCCTGAGGACAAGCCTCAACACATTTGTTACAGCCTGTGCATTTCTCAGGATTTACAACCGCCTTGAAGTTTTCAACTGTAACTGCACCAGCCTCG
>SVPX01000104.1 GCA_015065665.1 Oscillospiraceae bacterium
TTTACTTTAAGGTTGGTGTGATGAGAGATAAGGTCGCAGAAACCTTCAAGTTGAGAAAGACCGCCTGAAAGTGTGATTCCGTCTGTATATACATCACCGATAAGCTCAGGGGGAGTCTTTTCCAGTACCTCCATAACACCTTTGACAACGCCCATTGCAGTTTCAATTATTGCCTCATAGATTTCAGAGGACTTCATATCTACATATCGGGGCAGTCCTCGTACAGAATCTCGTCCTTTTACTCTGAAAACTTTTTCCTCAAGAGGTGGCATAACGCAGCCGATTGCTTTTTTACACTGTTCTGCTGTGGTGCTGCCGATAATAAGTGAGTATTTTCTGCGTACATACTTAATGATTTCTTCATCCATCTGCTTACCAACATCTTTGATTGTACGGCTGACAGATACACCGCCAAGGGAGAGCACAGCAATATCAGCAGTACCGCCACCGATATCAACAATCATACAGCCGTGAGGACTGGTAATATCTAAACCCGCACCCATAGCAGCAGCTTTGGCAGATTCAATAAGATAAACTCTTCTTACACCGAAACTGGATATTGCATTTACAACTGCTCGTTTCTCAACTTCTGTGATTTCACCGGGGATACAGGCAACAACACGAGGCATAATAACCTTACTTGTGCTTACCTTTGACAGAAAAATACCAATCATTTCTTCAACCAGGTCAAGCTCAGCAATAACACCGCCTTCAAGGGGATACACAGCGTGAATTCTTGTGGGAGTTTTGCCAAGCATTCTGTATGCTTCACTACCAGCGGCGAGAATTTCGTTGAGAATAGCATCATAGGTAATAACAGAAGGCTCGTCAAGAACCTTTCCTTTTTCATTTACATAAATTCTGGTGTTACAGGAACCCAGATCAAGTGCTATATCCATTTATATGTACATCCTTTCGGTTTCATTTTAACATCTTTCTATAATTATATTATAGAGGTGTGGGGATTTCAAGTTGTTTTTGTAACTGCAATTGCAAAAGTTGCACATATCACATCCTGTGCCTCACCAAGTGTGAGGACTCTTGCACATTCCCCCAAGGTGTTTCCGGTGGTGATAATGTCATCTATCAGCAGGATTTGTTTTCCTTTTGCAATATTCTTTTCTGCAAGTCGGTACACACCTTTTACATTCTTTTCTCTGTCAGAAGCTTTCTTTAATGAATGCTGAGGTTTGTTGTACCTTGTCTTTCTGAGTGTGGTTACCAAAGGAACTGATAGTATCTGTGATAATTCTTTTGCCAGTAATTCACTTTGGTTGTATCCTCTTTCCTTTTGGTTCTTAGGATGCAGAGGTACAAAGGTAATCATATCAAACTCTCTGTTACCATATTCTCTTACAATTGTATCTGCCATCACTCTTGCAAGTTGATAAGCATACTGTTGACCTTTTCGGAATTTGAAGCGTTTAATTCCTTCTGCGAATATTCCTGTGTAGGGGAAACTGCTGATAGTGAGATATCCTCCCCGTGCGTAGGTGTGGTATTCGATGTCGGTAAGTTCATTCTCGCATTCCTTGCAATACAAGTCACCTTGATGAACTACTTTTGTGCAGTACGGGCATCTCTCAGGATACAGGAGATTTATCGCTTTATCCCACAATGTATATTCTTTTTCTTGGATTTCCATATCAATCACGCTCTAGCATATATCTGAGACCGCTGTATCTTAGGGTGCGGACATTATTGTTTACCATATACTCAATTGTAGCTCTGTTGCCTACCAGAATCAGCAGTTTTTTTGCTCGAGTAACTCCGGTATAAAAGAGGTTACGGTAAAACAGATACTGAGAGTTTTTGATAAGAGGCATAATAACAGCCTCAAACTCATTACCCTGACTTTTATGTACGGTACATGCGTAACTCAGTTCAAGGTCGCTTACACAATCTCCGTCATATACGGCGATTCTGTCATCAAATCTGATTCTCATCTTTTTTGAAACTTTGTCAACTTCTTCGATAATACCGATATCTCCGTTAAAGATACCTTCTCCGTATTCACCTGTAGATTCCTTTACCCAGCAGATGTTGTAATTATTCTTAACCTGCATTACCTTATCGCCTGTGCGGAAAGTCTGGAATCCGAAGGTAACTTCGTTTTTGCTTTTATCAGCAGGATTCAGCGCTTCTCTCAGATGCTGATTAAGTTCGTAGGTGCCTAGAATACCCTTTCTACCTGGTGTAAGCACCTGAATATCTGTGACAGGAGAGTAATTATAACTTTTTGGCAACCTCTCACTGCAAAGGCTGATGATAAGATCCCTTGCCTGTGCAGGGTTTGAGCAGGGCAGAAAGAAAAAGTCGTTATCCCTTACATTAAGTTCGGGGATTTCTCCGTTCACTATCCTGTGTGCATTGGTAACGATGAGACTTTCTCTGGATTGACGGAATATTTCTTTTAGTGCCACAACTGGGATGATCTCAGATGCAATCAGGTCTGCAAGTACATTTCCTGCACCAACTGACGGCAACTGGTCACTATCTCCCACAAGGATGATTCTGCATCCAAGAGGCAAAGCTCTCAGTACGCTGTCAAACAGCACAGAGTCAACCATTGAAAGTTCATCAACTATGAGAGCATCACAGTTCAGCATATTCTTTTCATTCTTTTTGAATTCGGGCTTGTCGTCCCTTGTGTACTGAACTTCAAGCAGCCTGT
>SVPX01000032.1 GCA_015065665.1 Oscillospiraceae bacterium
AAGTGGTTCCCAATCTGATGATCGGTTTCGGTATTGATGAAATACAGGCTGAATATGTAGCCGAGATTAAACTCCGTCACCTCAATCGTGAGTATATTCTCAAGCGTATTGATGATATCGAGGGACTTGAAGAGGATATCAAGGAACTTGAAGCCATCCTTGCAAGTAAATCCCGTATTAAGACCATCATTGTTAAGGAGCTTAAAGAAGTTGGTGATAAGTACGGACAGGACAGAAAGTCCCAGATTCTCTATGTAGAGGACGAGGCTTTTGAGGATGTGGTAGAGGAAATCCCTGATTATCCCGTTCATCTGTTCTTTACCCGTGACGGCTATTTCAAGAAGATAACACCCCAGTCTCTCCGTATGAGTTCAGAGCATAAACTCAAAGAGGGGGATGAGATTGTAACTGCTATGGAATCATCCAATAACATCGACCTTCTTTTCTTTACAGATAAAGCACAGGTATATAAGACAAAAGCATCAGAATTTGCAGATACAAAGGCAAGTGTCCTGGGCGACTATATCCCTGCCAAGCTTTCAATGGATGAGGGAGAGCAGGCGGTTGCAATGGTTGTTACCAAGGATTACGAGGGTATGCTTATCTTTGCTTTTGAAAACGGCAAGGTTGCAAAAGTACCTCTTAACTCTTATGCCACCAAGACTAACCGTAAACGCCTCACAGGTGCTTATTCCGATAAGTCTCCTCTTGTGGGTGTAGAGTTTACAGCAGAGGATAAAGAATTCCTCCTTCAGTCTTCAGCTGGTAGAATGCTTCTTCTTCATAGCGGTGCTGTTAACCTTAAAACATCCCGTAGTACACAGGGTGTTGCAGTTATGAAACTTAAGAAAGGTCAGCGACTTATGAGCATTACTCCGTACGTTGAGGGTACATTCTCCAAGCCCTCCCGTTATCGTACTCGGTCACTTCCTGCCCTTGGTGCTCTTCCTGCTGCAGAAGATACAGCAGAACAACTTACTATTATCTGATAATTATTGCAGATATATTCAAGTTTTTTTGATGTATACTAAAAAAACACTTGCATTATTTATTTACTTGTGTTAATATACTAATGTTATTGAATTTTCAGCCGAAAGGCTTTCAGACGAAAGGAATGTTTCAGAAATGGCATGGTATTTTTACCTCATCGGTGCTGTAACACTTATTGCAGCTATCGCACTTGTTATTGTAGTTATTCTTCAGGAGGGCAACTCACAGGGTGTAGGTGTTGTCAGCGGTGGTGCTGATACATTCTTCTCTAAGAACAAAGCTCGTTCTATCGATGCTTTCCTCAGCCGTTGGACAAAGTATTTTGCAATCGTATTCTTCGTACTCGTTCTTGCTATGAATGTTATTGCTTATTTCACAACAGGTACAACTGCTAACTGAATAAACTGAAATGCACTTGCATAATAATGGACTGTGGGTTTGTCCCACAGTCCTTATTTTTTTATTCAGGTGATGTTATGAAGTTATGGCAGTATTCTTTGATAATCATAGTTTTTTATATGGCCTTTGGTTTGATTTTGAAAATCAGCAAAAAGAAAAAGCCCCTCAGAAGGGCTTTTCTTTTGATGTTATCGGGTGTTGTTACTTTGTTCTTGGTTGATTTGTTGTCAAGCTATACAGGTGTATATTTGCCATTGTCAGCATTATCTCTCACAGCCTCTGCCTGTGGTGGGGTACCTGCTGTTGCTGCAATGCTTGTAATCAACTGGCTTCTTTAATATCAGCTCAGACCTTCAAGGTCCTCAAGTGTATCAACAATAAGACCTTTATTTCTTGTCATTGTTGCAAGAAGTACCTTGTAGATTAGCTGGGGATTTTTATAGAAGTTCTTTTTAACAGTTCGTGCCTGTTCAGCATCTGCAAGGTGCATAGAAACACTCATCAGTTCCATATCTCCGCCGGAAATTGTGCATTTGACTGTATAACCGTTCTCTGTTTTCTCAATAATAACTTTGTTTTCTCTTTCAACTCTTTCTTTTTCGAGGAGAGCAAGTGCACATTCATATGCTCTTTCTCTCACAGTCAGCGCAAGATTATTTTCAAGTTGCTGAGAAATCATCTTGCCGTTTGCAGTTGCCTCAAAGAGTCTGGGGTTGTCTGCAAGAGGACACAGGTTACCGCTTTTTACAAGGTCATCAAAGCAGGAACTTGCCTCAAAGTAATTGGTAAGTCCTTTCTGCAGTAATGCGTCAATAACCGTTTCCTTGGACATGGGCTGTTTAACTGATGTAAATAAATAACAGATAAGTATTCTTATTTCTGTTTTACTTCTTATTCCACCCAGGGAAATTCCTTCGTCAAATGTATCAAATGCCATATAATCGCCACCATTCATTCATTATAAATTTATTATACCATAGTTTTATCCTCTTGTGTACCCCAAAATTCACAATTTGTTAATTGACTATAAAGTATGAGTATGGTATTATAATATCAAGAAATGTTTGAATATTAAACATTCAATTTAGAAAGGTGATTTTTATGGAACATCTGATGCCATTTATCTGGTTAGGATTAGCCGTGGTTCTCGGCATTGTCGAGATTTCTACTGCACAGCTTGTTTCTATCTGGTTCGTTATCGGTGCTTTTGTAACAGCAATCTGTTCTGCAACATTCCTGCGTGAATATGTTTTACTGCAGGTGATACTTTTTATTGCCGTTTCAGCCATTGCTCTTCTGCTTACAAGACCTCTTGTCCGTAAACTTAAGAGTTTTGATAAAACCAAGACAAACTCTGACAGAAACATCGGCAAAACAGCAATTGTTATTTCAGATATCGACAATACCCTTGCCACAGGACTTGTTGAGGTGGACGGTTCCCGTTGGTCTGCTCGCTCATCAACAGGTGCAAAAATTCCGTCAGGAACAACCGTTAAGGTTGAAGAAATACAGGGAGTAAAACTTATAGTAACTCCCGCAGTTAATTCAGAAAGTGAGGACTAATTTATGGATTGGTTAAGCACAGTTATTATTATCGCAGCATTGATTACTCTTCTGATAATCATTATCAGAAATATCAAGATTGTACCTCAGGCACACGCCTTTGTTGTTGAGCGTCTGGGTGCATATCATGCAACATGGAGCACAGGTCTTCACCTGAAGATTCCATTTATCGACAAAGTTGCAAAGCGTGTTTCTCTCAAAGAACAAGTTGTGGATTTTCCACCTCAGCCTGTTATTACACGGGATAACGTTACAATGCAGATTGACACAGTTGTTTACTTTGAGATTACAGACCCTAAACTCTATACTTACGGTGTAGAGCGTCCCCTCAATGCTATTGAGAATCTCACAGCAACAACTCTCCGTAATATCATCGGTGACCTTGAACTTGATAATACTCTTACTTCAAGAGATACTATCAACGATAAAATCAGAATCATCCTTGATGAAGCAACAGATGCATGGGGTATCCGTGTAATCCGTGTTGAGCTTAAGAATATTATTCCTCCTCGCGAGATTCAGGATGCCATGGAAAAGCAGATGAAGGCAGAGCGTGAGCGTCGTGCAAAGATTCTTGACGCAGAGGGTGAAAAACGCAGTCAGATTCTTGTTGCAGAAGGTCTCAAGGAATCTGCAATCCTTCGTGCTGATGCTGTCAGAGAGTCCAAAATACGCGAGGCAGCCGGTGAAGCTGAGGCTATCCTTACAGTTCAGAAAGCCTATGCTGACTCCCTCAGAATGCTCAATGAGGCAGCACCTACACAGCAGGTAATTGCTCTCAAGAGTCTTGAAGCATTTGGTAAGGTTGCAGACGGCAAAGCAACAAAGATTATCATTCCCTCTGAGATTCAGGGCCTTGCAGGTCTTGCTACATCTTTCAAGGAGATTATTGCTACCGATACACCTGAAAGCACCGAAGAGTAAAATTTATCACTTAATACAAACAGAAAAGGAGATGCATATGTGTGCATCTCCTTTTTGTGTTTTCTGCAGATTATTTTATATCAGTAACCTTGTAGCCTGCGTTTTCGATGATTTCTTTAATCTGAGCATCATCAGCAGTATCTGCAATAATTGCTGTGCCTGTCTCGTGGCTTACAACTACATTTGCATCAAAAGGTCTCAACAGTTCTGTAACTCTGCCTGAGCAATGGGGACACATCATACCCTCAATGTAAACAGTTTTCATATTCTTTATCTCCTTTATGTTTGTATTTTTGTACTGAGGTTTAAGTCTTCTCAGCCTCAGAGCATTTGTAATAACACATATGGAACTCATACTCATGGCAAGGGTTCCAATCATAGGTGAAAGTTTAATTCCTGCGATACCGTATAATACACCTGCTGCAACAGGAATTCCTATAGAGTTATAAATCAGCGCCCAGAAAAGATTCTCTTTGATGTTGCGCATTACTTTTTTGCATATGTACAGGGTAGTATGTACATCTCTCAGGTCATTTTTTATAAGTACCACATCAGCGGATTCCATAGCGATATCAGTACCTGCACCTAAAGCAATGCCTACATCTGAAGCCGCAAGGGCAGGGGAGTCGTTAATACCATCACCAACCATAGCAGTAGGTGAGTCAAGCTGATACTGTCTGATTATCTCATTCTTTTCAGCAGGCAGAAGTTCTGCTTTGGCTTCTGTGATTCCTACCTGAGTCCTGATATGCTCAGCGGCATTTTTGTTGTCTCCTGTCAGCATAACCGTCTGAATGTTGTCAGTTCTCAGCATCTCAATTGCTTCTTTGGCTGTTTCTTTCACAGTATCAGCAATACCGATAAGTGCAACAATTATCTGATTCTTCATAACATACAGAACGGTTTTACCTTCTTTTGATAAGATTACACCTGTATTTTTTAAACTGTCGCTTATATTGCCCTGGGATACAAAGGATCTGTTACCAATTGCGTAATTATGGTTATTTACTTCAGCCTTTACACCCTTACCTGTAACAGACTCAAAGTTATCGATTTGTTTAATTTCTACTGTGCCGCAGTAATTAACAACTGCCTGAGCAAGGGGATGATCACTCATACTTTCAAGGGATGCACACACAGACAAAATCTCATTTTTATCTGCATCTTCTATGATAAAGTCTGTTACCTCAGGTGTACCTTTGGTGATTGTACCTGTCTTATCAAGCATTACAGTGCTTATTTTTGCACCTGCCTCAAAGATTTCCGCAGATTTAATCAGCACTCCCAACTCAGCCGCTCTTCCTGTACCCACCATAATTGCAGTAGGTGTTGCAAGTCCTAATGCACAGGGACAGGAAATAACAAGCACTGATATACCAAAGTTAAGTGAAACCTCAAAATCTTTAGTTATCAGATACCATATCAAGGTAGTAACAGTAGCAATAAGAATTACTGCCGGAACAAATACTCTGCTGATTTTGTCAGCCAGTCTTGCGATTTTAGGTTTTGTGAGAGTGGCCTCCTCCACAAGTCTGATTATCTCAGAAAGTGTAGTTTCTTCTCCTGCTCTCTCAACTTTAAAATGAACATAACCGCTTTGCAGCAATGTACCACCGATTACCTTTGAGTCCACATTCTTTGATACAGGTATGCTTTCACCTGTAATTGCCGACTCGTCAGCAGTACCAACCCCTTTAATAATCACACCGTCAGCAGGGAAATGCATTCCTGCCTTTACAACTACCACATCGCCTTGTCTGATATCCTTGGAGTCCACCTCAGTTTCTTTACCATCTATAATTACAATAGAGGTCTTTGGGGCAAGGTTCATAAGTTTTGTTACAGCATCTGTAGTTTTCGATTTCGACTTGCTTTCCAGATATTTGCCGATAGTTATGAATGTGAGTATCATACTTGCAGATTCAAAGTAGTAGTGGTCAGCACCGCCATTTGCCATCTGCCAAATACTGTAGCCGATAGATGCAGTAGCACCCACAGCAATAAGGGAGTCCATATTTGGATTAAGTCTTACAAGTGCCTTAAATCCGGATGTAAAGAATCTGAAGTTAAGCATAACAACAGGGATAAGAAGCAGTATTTCTACAAAGCCCTTCAGCATATTCTGCTCATGGGTAAAGAGATTTATCCCTATCATATGTCCCATAGACACAATCATAAGAAGTATAAGAAAAACAGAGGATAAAATAAGCCTTAGCAATATCTTATCAATGCCTTTATTTTCCTCTCTATCGGTTATTTGTTTGTTATCGTTTTCTTTTATCTTTGCACCATATCCTGCGTTATTTACAGCACTTATAATAGCGTTTGTATCTGTTACTTCCTCGTTGTATGTAACAAACATTGTATTTGTCAGCAGATTAACATCTGCTTTTATAATACCTTCAAGTTTTGTTACAGCCGAAGATACAGCACTGCTACAGGCTGAGCATGACATACCCGTTATCTCAAAAATCTCGTTTTTCACATTTTCTACTCCTGTGTTTTTTTTATATATTTATTTTATCATATCAGAAATCAAAGTCAATAAAAAAGCGGTGACCTCTGTCAAATATGGCAGAGGTCACACTGTTTTAACTGGCGTTTTTTAGTTGTAATCTGAGTTTGTCTGCGATCATAGCAATGAATTCTGAGTTAGTAGGTTTACCACGGCTAATGTGAATTGTGTATCCGAAGTAAGAGTTAAGCACATCAACATCACCTCTGTCCCAGGCAACTTCAATTGCGTGTCTGATTGCCCTTTCTACTCTTGATGATGTGGTTTCATATTTCTTTGCAACTGAAGGATACAGTTTCTTTGTCACAGCATTGATGATTTCAGGTTTTTCTACAGACATAATAATTGAATCTCTCAGATAATGATAACCTTTGATATGGGCAGGTACGCCAATCTGATGCAGAATCTCTGTTACTCTCATCTCTATACCGCCCGATAAATCAAACTTCTTTACAGTACCTGCAGTTTTTTCTGATTTAATAAGCTGTTTGATACTTTCAAGGAGACTTTCCAGATTATAAGGTTTTATTACAAAATAAGCTGCTCCGCTTGACATAATCTCTCTTTCAAGGGCAGGACTGTTAAAAGAAGATGAGATAACAAACAAAGGTTTATTATTGCTGTCAGATTTGCTCACAGCCCTCATAACTCCGATACTGTCAAGTTTTGTCATAAACACATCCATAAATACTACCGATGGGTTATGACTGTTTATCTGCTGTAGCACCTCTTCGCCGTCACTATGGCAGAATACAGGTTCAAATCCTGCACTTTGCATCATTTCAATACTTTCTTTTGTGAATTCCGATTTTTCTTCTGTAATTAATAGTTTGATGTTGCTGTTCATCGCTATTCCTCCATAAGATTTATTTGTTAGTGAAATAATACCACATACTGGTAAAAATAGCAATAGTTACCAATTAAATTTTTTTCATATTTTCAAATAATATCTTTGAAGAAAAATTCAGACAGCAACATCTGACAGTTATCCGCAGGATTCGATTAAAGTCTCCAACATCTCGTCAGCATAGATACCATATCCACAAACTACATTGTCAACGATAACATGTGTCAATGCACCCACAAGACGGTCATTTTGCAGAATAGGTGAGCCTGACATACCCTGCACAATGCCTCCTGTAGCATCAATAAGGTTCTTGTCTGTTATACGGATTACCATATCTGTCTCGTTGTTTGTCTTGTAAAGTTTCAGAATTTCTGCATCATAAATTTGCGGTTCTGTTCCGCTGATAGTGGTATAAATCTGAGCATATCCTGTCCTTACTTCTTCCTGAGGACATATTTCAATTTCTTGGTTTTCACTTGTTATGGTATTATTACTATAAATTCCCTTATTGCAGTTTAAGTTTGCATTTCCATAATACTCATCAGTAAAATACCCGTTGAGAGTGCCTACGTTACTGTTTTCGCTTTTGGTTACATCAGATATACACGCACCCACAACTTCACCATAAGATAGGGGGATTATCATTCCTGTGTCTTTATCGCAGATTGCATGTCCCAGACCGCAGAAGCCTTTTAACTTTTCAGAGTAAAAGGTTATTGTGCCAAGTCCTGCGGCACTGTCTCTGACCCACATTCCAGCCTTGTATTTTCCACCTGTGTTTTTACAGGGTGTCAGATTAACATCAAATGTGCGGTCATCTCTTTTTATGGTAACTGTAAGAGTATTACCTTGTGATGATTCTATAATCTCTGCCAGTTCTTCGTTATTTTTAAGTTTATGATTATTAACTGCAATTATAATGTCATCTTCCCTGATGCCTGCTTTTTCTGCAGGGCAACACTCTTTTCCCTCACATCTGACATTTTCTGTTTTAATAACCATTACTCCGTCACAAAACATTTTTATTCCAAAAGGATTGCCACCCAGAATAACTGTGTTTTCCTTTGTAGTTTCAGCCTTTGTATCAATTGTTGTAATTCCTGTGAAGAATAACAAAATCGGAATTATTGTCATATAGATAATCGTTTTTTTCATATTACACCTCCTTTCATAATTATTGTTCCTGTGTGTTTTTCTTTTAGAGTGGTAAAGAGTAATAAAAAAAGACTTATTCCCAAGGAATAAGCCTGTAATCTGATTTTACGTTGAATATTTGTATAATTTTCTTTTCTTTATTTAATTTACATTATGTGATATAATAATCACGAGGTGTAAATCTATGAATATACCACCAAAGTGTAAAATAATTTTTGAAACTTTAAAAATTAATGGATTTGAGTGTTTTGCTGTGGGCGGTTGTGTCCGCGACTCAATAATGGGACAAAGTCCTCACGATTGGGACTTTACAACCAACGCTTTGCCCGATGATATCTGCCGTTGCTTTTCTCAGTATACTACAATAGATATAGGCAGAGATTTCGGAACAATATGTGTTGTAATAGACTCCGATCCTTTTGAGATTACAACATACCGCTGTGATGGAGTATATTCCGATTCCCGACATCCCGATAATGTGACATTTACAAGGAATCTGACAGATGACCTTGCAAGGCGGGATTTCACAATCAATTCTATTGCTTATTCTCCGGATATCGGTTTTGTCGATCCTTATGGCGGTATCAAAGATATCACAGAGGGTATAATTAAATGTACCGGAATTCCATCAGAGCGTTTTTCAGAGGATGCCTTGCGTATCCTTCGTGCTGTCCGCTTTTCTGCAAGATTCGGTTTTAAGATAGAAGGTGACACAGCCTCAGCAATTCACAATCTTAAAGATAACCTCAAAGCAGTACATCCCCAGCGAATTCGCAAGGAACTGACAGGACTTCTTATGGGGGAGGATGTATCATCTGTATTATCAGAATTCCGCGATGTTCTCGCTGTGATTATCCCTGAAATTGAGCCAATGTTCAGAACACAGCAGAACAATCCCCATCACTCTTATGATGTATGGAATCACACTATAAAAGCCCTTGAAAATACACCTTTTGACGAACTTGTGCGTTTTGCCGTATTCTTTCATGATATTGGCAAACCCTCAGTTAAATCAACAGATTCTAAAGGTATAGATCATTTTTTAAAACATCAGATTATAAGTGCAAGGCTAACTGCAGGAATACTCCGTAGATTCGGTTTTTCAAATAAATTTATAAACGATGTTTGTCTCCTTGTAAAATATCACGATGAAAGATTCAGAAACGGTGAATCAGATATTAAGAGCGTACTTTCAATTATAGGAGAAGACTTGTTCTTTAAACTTATGGATGTAACATATGCAGATGTATCTGCTCAATCTGATTATCAGCGAGAATATAAATTAAACCTGCTGAGCAAAACCAGAAAACAAGCAAAGGCTATAATTGCACGAGGCGATTGTTATACCCTCTCAACCCTTGCTGTTAAAGGTACCGACCTTATTAAAATGGGGTTCAAGGGTAAAGCTATCAGCAATACTTTAAATGTTCTCCTCAGCCTTGTTATCAAGGGGAAGGCTGAGAATACCAAAGAAAGTCTGCTTTTTTATGCAAATACTCTTCCAAGAGAACAAGTGGATTAATTTATCTTTTATTGACAAAATCCTTGTGATGATATAGAATTACTAATTGCGAGTGGATTGAGCAGTTGCGGGTATAAGCCGAAAGGCTGTATCCGAGGAAAGTCCGAGCTCCATAGAGCAAGAATAACGGCTAACGGCCGCCGGGGGCGACCCTAGGGATAGTGCAACAGAGATATACCGCCTGATTTTTTCAGGTAAGGGTGGAAAGGCGAGGTAAGAGCTCACCGGAGTCGGGGAGACCCGATTGCCCTGTAAACCCTATTCGGAGCAACACCGTGGTAAGACATAATGCGTCTGCTCGGCGCGTCTTTTGGAGGTGGCATTGAGCAGTGGTGGTAACATCCTGCCAAGATAGATGACTGCTTACAACAGAACTCGGCTTATAGATTCACTCACATATAAAAAGAACCCGTCACTATGACGGGTTCTTTTTTGCTCATTTATGATTTGAATAAATTACTTTTTGCCTTTGTTCAGAAGCTCGTTTTTGATATCCCACAGTTTCTGAGAAAGGTCAACATAGTAAGTATGGGGATTTTCAAAACGGGTTACTTCATCCCACAGAGTCTCAAGCTGACTCTGACAGTATGCCTTGATTGTTTCAATATCGGGCATTTCTTCAATGAGTTTGCCCTTTTCTATATATTTCTTTCTGATATCCACAGCATAGAAGTTTTCAATTGTCTTTCTCTTCCATGTGTTTATAGGGTCAAAGATTTCATAAGGCTGTGTGTCATCAATAACCTCATCATGCAGACAAATAACATCAGCAATGGATTTACCTGTTTCTTTGTCATAAAGTCTGTACAAACGCTTGAAGCAAGGTGTTGTAATCTTACCAACATTTTCGCTGATTTTGATTTTAGGTGTCATAACTCCATCCTGCTCAGTAGCAACTAACTTGTAAACGCCGCCGAAAACAGGGGAGGATGATGAAGTGATAAGTCTCTCACCAACACCATAGGTATCAACCTGTGCGCCTTGAATCTGCATATCCTTGATAATAAATTCGTCAAGAGAGTTGGAAGCACAGATTTTGCAATCCTCATATCCTGCAGCATCCAGCATTTTCCTTGCCTTTTTTGAAAGGTAGGTGATATCACCGCTGTCGATTCTGATACCATTAGGTCTGTATCCCATAGGAGCAAGTACTTCGTCAAATACTTTTATAGCGTTGGGAATACCGCTTTTAAGTGTGTTATATGTGTCAACAAGGAGTGTACAGTTGTTGGGATAAAGCTTTGCGTATGTTGCAAAAGCCTCATATTCTGTGTCAAAGGACTGAATCCAGGAGTGAGCCATTGTACCCAGAGCAGGAACACCAAAGTCCCTCTCACATATTGTACAGGCTGTACCACAGCATCCGCCGATATATGCAGCTCTTGCACCGAGAATAGCACCGTCATAACCCTGTGCTCTTCTTGAGCCGAACTCCATAACAGCTCTGCCTTTTGCTGCACGGGCAAGTCTGTTAGCCTTTGTGGCAATAAGGCTCTGATGGTTAATTGACAGTAGAATCATTGTTTCAACAAACTGTGCCTGAATCAGAGGTCCCTTTACTGTAACAATAGGTTCGCCGGGGAAGATAGGTGTACCCTCAGGTACTGCCCATACATCACATTCAAATTTAAAGTTTCTCAGATATTCAAGGAATCCCTCAGTAAAACAGTTCTTTGTTCTAAGAAAGTCAATATCCTCATCTGTGAACTTTAAACTTGTCAGATATTCAACCATCTGCTCAACACCCGCCATAATAGCATAACCGCCTTTGTCGGGGTTGTTTCTGTAAAACATATCAAAGTAAGCAATACGGTCTCTGTGTTCACATTCAAAGTAACCGCCTGCCATTGTGAGTTCGTAGAAGTCTGTCAGCAAAGTCAGATTTCTCTTGTTGAGATTGTTGCTCATGGTAATGCCTCCGTATCTTTTCTGTTTTCAAAAACAACAATATATTAATATAATATCACTCTTTTTTTAATAATAAAGTCTTTACGGCAAATTTTGTGGAATTTATAGATATTACCCCTTGGATTTACTGTTTTGTAATATTAATTACCAAATAATTTCATTTTTTTAATTTTATTTACAAAAAAGGGTTGTTTTTTTTCGATTATGGTATTATAATTAAGTTCCAAGTGAGTTTAATTGCATTATAGAATTCTTTATTGGAATTATTTTAAGGTTTTCAGGAATATAATTTAAGGGAGATCATCAGAATGAGATTACGTAAACAGGAACTGGGCGACCGAAACTTAGTCGGTGCCAGAGTTGAAGCAGCCAGAAAAAAACGCGGTATGAAGCAAAAGGAGCTCTTGGCTCAGCTTCAGGTTAACGGTGTGGATATGAACGCATCAGGACTTTCCAAACTGGAAGGTCAGATACGTTATGTAACTGATGTTGAGTTGGTTGCACTTGCAGATATCCTTGAGGTTTCTGTTGATTATCTTCTCGGCAGAGATAACTGATTTTCCTTGTGTTCCATATTTTTTACAGATTTCTTATAGCAGACGGTTTAAAGCCGTCTGTTTTTTTATCTGTAATGTTCCGAATCCGGTTGATATTTTCTCCGGTTTATAGTATTATTAATAGATGCTATTTGTTTATGTAACAATAAATCCCTCATTTAAAAACGGAGGAATCTATAATGACTAATAAAATTACCGATTACTTCAATTCCCTCAAGGGTAAGCGTGTTGCTTTCATTGGCCTTGGCAGAAGCAACCTGCCTCTCATCAGAATGTTCTGCGAAAGCGGAGCTGTTGTGTATGCCTGTGACAGCCGGGACAAAGACTCCCTTGGTGCTAATGCTACACTCGCTGAGGAGTATGGCGCAACTCTTTCTCTTGGTGCAACCTATCTTGATAACCTTGATGTAGAGACAGTCTTCCGCACCCCTGGTATGAACTATAACAGCCCCGTACTTGCTCAGATGAGAGACAGAGGAATAGTTATTACTTCAGAGATGGAGCTGTTCTTTGAACTCTGTCCTTGCAAGATTATTGCTGTAACAGGTTCAGATGGCAAGACCACAACTACCACAATTATTTCTGAACTTCTCAAAGCACAGGGATATATCGTTCATCTTGGCGGTAACATCGGCAATCCTCTTATGCCTGAAATCTATGATATTAAAGAAGATGACTTTGCTGTTGTAGAACTTTCCAGTTTTCAGCTTATTTCTATGAGAAAAAGTCCCAAGGTAGCCGTTGTTACCAATGTAGCACCCAACCATCTTGATGTACATAAGGATATGGATGAGTATATTGATGCAAAGCGCAATATCGTCTCCTTCCAGGACGGAGATTGCAGAGCCATCCTCAATCTTGATAATGATATTTCCCATTCTTTTGAGAATAGCACAAAGGCTGATGTATACTGCTTCTCACGCACTCAACAGGTTATAAAGGGTGCTTATGTTCAGGGTGATGAAATCCGCTTTACAGACGGCACAATCGATGAACTTATAATGAATGTTCAGGACATCAGAATCCCTGGACTTCATAATGTTGAGAATTACCTTGCTGCAATCTGTGCTGTAAAGGAGTTTGTTTCAGTTGATACAATCCTGTCTGTTGCCAGAAGTTTCAACGGTGTCAAGCATAGAGCACAGCTTGTACGCGAGTTTGAAGGTGTCCGTTATTATAACGATTCCATTGCATCTTCTCCTACACGAACAGCCTGCGGAATGCTTTCTCTCTTTGACGAGAAACTAATTCTCATTTGCGGCGGATATGATAAGAATATTCCTTATGCACCTTTAGGACCTGTTATTTGCGAAAAGGTAAAGACACTTATTCTCCTTGGTGCTACAGGCAAAAAAATCGAAGCCGCTGTAAAAGATAGTCAGAATTATTCCCATGGCCTTCTTGATATTATCTATGCTGAGAGTATGGAACAAGCTGTAGAAATCGCAAGGGAAAAGGCATCAGAGGGGGATATCGTTGCACTTTCTCCCGCATCAGCAAGTTTTGATATGTATCGTGACTTTGAACAGCGCGGAGAACATTTTATGACCATCGTCAATAACCTTAAATAATATGATTTATCTTTGTTGTGACGATGAAAAAATAGGGGAGCTTCTCAGTAAGAATTTTGGCTGTGATGCTATCCGATATACCATTCTGCTTAACTTCAGGTCTTATGGTACAAGTTTTGATTTTGCTCAGTATTATGTTCAGTTCAGCTCGGAATACAACACAGAAACTGCCCTTGTAATGCGATATAATCAGACAGTATATGTCCTTACAACACCTGAGTGTGATACGTCTGAACTTTCATCATTTGTCTGCGGATTTGCTGATTCTGAGTTGATTTATGACGGTCTGGCAGGTTCTTTGCAGATTCCTTATAAATCCATAAATATGGGTGCTGTTATGTGCAGGATGGGCTTTTCCTCTGATGTTCAGAACCCTGCTGTAGTTTCTATTAATGAACCTAAAGTTGTAGCAAATCTTGTGTGCGAAAATATGGCTGAGAGTAAAAAAACAGACTTCTATCTCAATACTGCACATCAGATGCGACATAATCATTTAAGAGTTTATGGTGTAATGTCAGATAATGAACTTGTAAGCTCTGCCTCTGTTTTTGCAGTTGATAAAGAATATTCCCTCATCCATTTTGTATATACAGGTGAATATTTCCGCGGAAATGGTTATTCCCGTCAGATTCTACAAGCAATATGTTCCGATATTTCGGTCAATTACTTTCTTCTTTGCGAAGACCATAATATAAAATTTTATGAAAAATGCGGTTTTACTCAGTATGAAACCTGGGTTTATTACCGCTTGTGAGGTTAATATGTACAGATTTTTTGATGTAGATGCAGATATCCGTAGTGCTTCCGAAAAAGCACTTGAAATGTGCCGAGAGCAGTTTCAGCGTATAGATGCAATAAGAGAGTATAATCAGATCAAAATGCTCAAAGCATTTCAGAATGCAAGAGTAAGTGAGTCTATGTTTGGCGGTAGCAGCGGTTACGGCTATGGCGACAGAGGTAGAGATGCCCTTGATGAAGTTTATGCCTATGCTTTTGATGCAGAAGATGCCCTTGTAAGACATAATTTTGTCAGCGGTACTCACGCACTTTGCATTGCTCTGTTTGCTGTTCTGAGACCGGGGGATACAATGCTGTCTGTTGCTTCAACTCCTTATGATACAATCCGCGGCACAATTGGCATTGATTCCGATTATTCCGGTTCTCTCAAGGATTTTGGCGTGAAATATGAAGAAGTAGACCTTAAGTCCGATGGTACACTTGATTATGAGGCAATAGCAGAGAAACTCCGTGAAAAGCCTAAGATGGTGTACATCCAGCGTTCAAGAGGATACGAACTGAGACCTTCTCTTCTTTATTCCGATATCAAAAAAATCTGCGAACTTACAAGAGAAATTACTCCCGATTCTGTTATTATGCTTGATAATTGCTACGGTGAGTTTGTAGAGTTCGAGTCTCCTCACAATTGCGGTGTTGACCTTATGGCAGGTTCCATGATTAAGAACCCGGGTGGTGCAATTGCCCGTACAGGCGGTTACATCTCAGGCAGACGAGACCTGGTGGAACAGGCGGCATTCCGCCTTACAACCCCCGGCACAGGCAAAGAACTGGGTGCAACTCTTGATACAGTCAGAGAGATGTTTTTAGGTGCATATAACGCACCTCATATTACAGCAGAAGCAATGAAAACTGCTGTGTTCTCTGCTGCTTTATTCGAACTTCTCGGCTACGAGGTAACTCCCAGATATAATGAGGAACGCGGAGATATTATTCAGGTTCTCAAACTCGCAGATGATAAAGAACTCGTTGAGTTCTGCCGTGGCATACAGGCGGCATCCCCTGTGGATAGTTTCGTTGTTCCCGAACCCTCAGATATGCCCGGCTATGACTGCCAGGTAGTAATGGCTTCAGGCTCCTTTACTCTTGGTTCTTCCATCGAACTTTCCTGTGATGCACCCCTGCGTCCTCCTTATGCTGTATGGCTTCAGGGTGCTCACGACTTTGATGCAGGTAAACTGGGCATTATGCTTGCCGCCCAGCGGGTTAATAATCTGCGAAAATAAAAAATATATAAAAAAACGGAGAGTTTTGCTCTCCGTTTTCTTTTACTCTCTTTTCTGTTTTCTTATGTTTTCAAAAAATTCTTTCAGCACTATACTGCAGTCGTCTTCCATAATACCGCCGTAACACTCAGGTGTGTGGGTATTTGGCAGAGAGAATAGATTTATCACAGAACCGCAGGCTCCGTAATTCAGGTCAAATGCACCGAATACAACCTTGTTGATTTTTGCGTTGATAATAGCCCCTGCACACATAGGACAGGGTTCAAGGGTAACATATATGTCACAGCCTGTCAGATTGTCTGATTCAAGAACTTTGCCTGCTTCTTCAATTGCAAGTATTTCTGCGTGTTTAGTAGGGGAGCAGTCTCTTTTTGTGCGGTTGTTACTTCTTGCAATAATCTGTGAATCTTTGACAATTACACAGCCTACTGGTACTTCATCGTTTTTGGCGGCTTCTTTTGCAAGTGTGAGTGCTTCTCTCATAAAGTCATATCTGTCCATTTTATACCGTCGAGTGGTTAATGAAGGATTCAATAAGCAGTAACACAGTACCTGCAATAATTGTGGGACTTGTTACAAGATTATTGACTCTTGTCTTTCTGTCAAGAATACCATCGTACTGTGCAGGTTTCAAGAAGTTTTTGTCTTTCTTTGAAAGTTTAACAACAGCAATAAGGCAGATAATAGCCATAAATGCGACAAAAATAATTGACAGAGCATCTGCCATTGTCTCGCTCATATTGATAGAGTCAATGTTTGAATAGATAATATCACTCAGTACACTGAACCCGTTGTTTGCCGCGTGAATAAGAATTGCAGGAAGCATAGAGCCTGTGTATACAACACTCCATGCAAGTACAAGACCTACCACAAAAGCAAAGGGAATCTGTACAAAGTTTGCGTGGAAAAGGGCAAAAAGCAGGGAAGATACAAAGATAGCAAACGTGTCTCCGTATTTTCTCAGTGTGCCCAGTATGGCACCTCTGAAGAGTATCTCCTCAGAAAAAGCAGGAACAATTGCAGTTGAAAGGAAGTATACAATTATCTCAAGTGCAGAGTTGCACAGGGGAGTATCAATATCAATATTAAGGTCAAGTCCCATATTGTAGGTGCTGGTCAGGTAAAGATTTGTCATCATGTTTGATATCATACTTACTGTGAATCCTATTGCAACAACTGCCAGCAGTTTCTTCAGTGATACCTTCTCAAATATAAGAACATCGCTAACCTTATTCTTGCCAACCTTAATGAAAACAAGACCGCAGATACCGATTGCCGCTACATTTGCAAGTCCCGATAATATATCAAGGGGAATAGAGTCAAGGCTGGACTGTAAGGTTTTTGTGCCAACGAGAGCATAATATACAATTGAAAGAATCATACTGAACACAAAGAACACAACAGTTGCTATGAGAATCATAGTGCCTATGGTGTTCATAGTGCTTTTCATTTGTCTCTTTTCGTTCTGAAATCTTATTACTTCAGGGTCAGGCTGAGGATAATAAGGCTGTGGTGGTTGATACATATATGAATTTTCCGGGGTGTTCATCTTGCGCCTCCTGTGAATTTGTGTTATTATACTGTCAGATTATATCATCTGACGGAACTTTTTTCAATAAAAAATAAAAAATAACAGATTTTCTATTGACAAATTAAGTCAAAGAGGTTATAATTCTTTGCGTACAATAAAGCAAGGCATAGAGCTTTCACCTGTGGGGTGTCGTCTGCACGGGTCAATATTTAAGATTTGTATTACACCTTTGGTGGTATGATGATTTTGTATTGCAATGCGGACGGAGCTTTCTGTCCGCATTATTTTTACATCATTTTGGAGGTGCTTTAACATTAGCAAGAAAGAGAAAGAAACCCTCATTAATGAGGATATCAGATGCGAAGAGTTAAGAGTAATCGGTTCTGATGGTTCACAGCTTGGCATTATGCCCACTGAAAATGCTCAGAGACTTGCTATGGAGCAGAACCTTGACCTTGTCCTTATTGCTGCACAGGCTCAGCCTCCCGTAGCAAAGATTATGGACTTCGGCAAGTATCGCTTCGAACAGGCAAAGAGAGAAAAAGAAGCCAGAAAGAACCAGAAGGTTATCAACATCAAAGAGATTCAGTTATCTCTCAACATTGATACTCACGACTTTGAGACTAAACTCAATGCTGCTAAAAAGTTTCTCAGCAAGGGTGACAAGGTTAAGGTTTCTATCCGCTTCCGCGGCAGAGAAATGGGTCACTCACAGTATGGCTACGACCTTATGCAGAGATTTGCAGAGGGTTGCGCAGATGTTTGCGTAATCGAAAAACCTGCCAAGCTCGAGGGTCGCAATATGCTTATGTTCTTAGCCCCAAAACCGGTAAAATCATAACAGGAGGATTATTAACATGCCTAAGATCAAAACACACAGCGGTGCAAAGAAGCGCTTCAAACTTTCCAAGAACGGTAAGGTCATCCGTGCTCACGCAAACAAGAGCCACATCCTTAACAAGAAGACAACTAAGCGTAAGAGAGGTCTTCGTAAGACAGCTGTTACTGATGTAACAAATGCACGTCAGGCAAAGCGTCTGATTCCCTACAAGTAATAATCAACATCAATTCGGAGGTAATATACAATGGCTAGAGTAAAAGGCGCGATGATGACTCGCAAAAGAAGAAAAAAGGTATTAAAACTCGCTAAGGGTTACTATGGTGCTAAGTCCAGACACTTTAAAATGGCTAAACAGGCTGTTATGAAGTCCGGCAACTATGCATACATCGGCAGAAAGCAGAGAAAGAGAGACTTCCGTCGTCTTTGGATCACTCGTATCTCTGCAGCTTGTAAGGCTAACGGTACAAACTATTCCACATTTATGAACGGCCTCAAGAAGGCTAACATCACTCTCAACAGAAAGATGCTCGCTGAGATTGCAGTAGCAGATGCTGCAGCATTCACAAAGCTCGTTGAGCAGGTTGTTGCTAAATAAAAATCTCGAGTTGCGTCCGGTTTTATTAACCGGACGCGCTTTTTAATTCCTAAGACATATTACTTACATAACTTTCAGGTGACATAAATGAAAGAAATCTCAAGCAAAGATAATAAACTTATCAAATACATCGCAAAACTTCAGTCAAGTGCAAAATTCCGCAGAGAAGAAAAACGCTTTGTTGCAGAAGGTCTTCGCGTTTGCGTAGAAGCTGTTTTAAGCGGAGCAGAGGTAATATCAGTACTTGTTACAGAAAATGCCCTTAAAAAGCATTCTGAGGCTCTGAGTCCTCTCCTTGATTCCTGCGATGATATCTACCTTACAACAGATAAAGCCATGTCTTTCTGCTGTGATACACAGACACCTCAGGGTGTTATCTGTTTAATAAAAACTCTTGACAATAATATTGATTTAGATACAATTAATAATAAGTATATATTGGCGGAGAATGTTCAGGACCCCAGCAATCTCGGCACTATCCTCAGAACAGCAGATGCTCTGGGGCTTTCTGGCGTTATAATGACAAAGGATTGTTGCGACATTTACAGTCCCAAGGTCTGCCGCGGTGCTATGGGTGCTTTATACAGAGTTCCTTTTTTGATTATTGAGAATGCCTCCGATTTTATCAGAGAATTCAAAAAAGGAACTCTGTATAAAG
>SVPX01000033.1 GCA_015065665.1 Oscillospiraceae bacterium
TCTGTCGATACCCATACCCATACCGCCTGTGGGAGGCATACCGTAGGAAAGAGCTGTGAGGAAATCCTCGTCAATCTCGTTAGCCTCATCGTCACCTGCCTCACGGAGCATCATCTGATGCTCAAAGCGGCTTCTCTGGTCGATGGGGTCGTTAAGCTCTGTATATGCGTTTGCAAGTTCGCGTCTTGTTACGAAAAGTTCAAAACGGTCAACAAGGAGAGGATTGCTCTCAAGACGCTTTGTAAGAGGAGAAACCTCTACAGGATAATCTGTGATGAATGTAGGCTGAACCAGGTTGTTCTCTACATACTCTTCAAATGCAGTATTGAGGATGTTACCCCATGTATCTGTGGGCTTAACCTCCAGGTTAAGTTCTTTTGCAACCTGAAGCGCTTTCTCTGTATCACCCATAAATGCACCGAAGTCTACACCTGAATACTGTTTTACAGCATCAATCATAGTCATACGGGCAAAGGGAACGGAGAGATTGATTGCCTCACCCTGATACTCGATCTGGTCAGTACCGTTTGCAGCAATACAGCAGCGGTTAACAATCTGCTCTGTACGCTCCATCATACCTCTCAGGTCTGTGAAAGCCTCGTAAATCTCGATGGTTGTGAACTCGGGATTGTGCTTAACATCCATACCCTCGTTACGGAAGAGTCTGCCGATTTCGTAAACTCTCTCCATACCGCCAACGATAAGACGCTTAAGATACAGCTCTGTTGCAATACGCAGATACATATCAAGGTCAAGTGTATTGTGATGTGTAATAAAGGGACGGGCGTTTGCACCGCCTGCAATTGTGGAGAGAACAGGAGTCTCAACCTCAAAGTAGTTAAGGTTATCAAGGTACCTTCTGATTTCAGAAACGATTCTTGTACGCTTCTTGAAAGTCTCCATAACATCAGGATTCATAATCATATCAACATATCTCTGACGATAACGGAGGTCAGGGTCCTTGAGACCGTGGAACTTCTCGGGCAGAGGAAGAAGGGATTTTGCCAGAAGTGTAACAGCAGTTGCGTGGATACTTACCTCGCCCATCTGAGTTCTGAACACATAGCCTTTTACCTCAGCAACATCACCGATATCCCATTTCTTAAGGTCAGCATAAACCTCTTCACCAAGGTCATCAAACTTAGCAAAAATCTGGATTTTGCCGGAAACATCCCACAAATCCATAAACATAACCTTGCCCTTGCCGCGCTTGGACTTAATACGGCCTGCAACGCAAACTGTCTTGCCGTCAAGTTCATCGAACTTCTCTGCGATGTCTGCACAGTAGGTATCTCTGTCGGATGTATTGACCATAAAGGGGTCTTTGCCTGCCTGCTGAAGAGCAGAAAGCTTGTCCATTCTGATCTGATTCTGTTCGCTGATGCTTACAGGTGCACCATTCTTCATTTCACTCATAAACACAAGTCCTTTCCTGTATTTTTACTGTATATTGCAATTTATTAAAAATTGCGAAAGGGCGACCACCAAAGCCGCCCGGAAAAGTCGCTTATTACTTGAGGATTTCAAGCACCTTGAAAGTCATAAGACCTGCAGGAGTCTCAACCTCTACAACATCACCAACGCAGTGACCAAGGAGTGCTGCGCCAACAGGAGACTCATCAGAAATCTTGAACTCTCTGGGGTTAGCCTCGTTGGAACCTGTGATTTTGTAAGTAACCTCTTTGCCTGCTGACACATTCTCAAGTCTTACCTTGGAGCCAACATGAACGGTTTCGTTTGATGCGTTTTCATCGATGATAACTGCAACCTTGAGAGTTGCCTCGATAGTAGCAATTCTTGCCTCAAGAATAGCCTGCTCGTTTTTAGCATCATCGTACTCGCTGTTTTCTGAAAGGTCGCCGTAGGAACGGGCAACCTTAATTTTCTCTGCTATTTCCTGACGTTTTTCGCCTTTCAGGTAATCCAGCTCTTCTTCAAGCTGTTTATAACCCTCTGCTGTAACCATAATGGATTTAGCCATAATTGTGACCATCCTTTCAACAAAAACATTCTGATTCATTAATATGTGCATATACTGACACACTTATCTATTATATGTTTATTTTGTGCCGATGTCAAGTACTGAAACACTCTCTTAAGTATCTTCTTAAAGATAAAGTTGTGTGGGCCCCTGAGTCTCCACTGCACACAAGGGGTACAAGGGAGCCTAGTTCATAAAATCCGCAGAGAGAATAAAGCCCTGCGGCAAAAAGTTCTGTGCTTATTCCCTCAGGCTTCAGGCAGGAAAAATCCCTGTCCAGAGAAAAGGTATACCCATAAAAACTCTGACAGGATACAGGGACTTTAGGTCTTGCCCCTGAGAGTACAACCGCCTTTGTTACAGGTGTGAATGAAAAATCCACAGCATCGGGAGCGATTATAAGCATACAGGCAGACAGGCACTTTACATCGGGATTCACACACAGCACCGCACCCGATTCCTCCATAATTCTCTCTGCCACATCCCTGTAAAGGGGGAAGTTTTGGCTCACCACAATCAGGTTGTCCGTAAACCGAAGAATCGCCTCTGCCAGATCCCAGTACTCCCCTCTTTCGTCATAAAGTCCTATACGCAGGTTCTTTGGCACAGACTCCATCATAGAAAGAACCGAGAGTGCCATATTACCACACAACCGCTTGGAAAGCTCCCTGTCCTCAAAGAAGTTTATGCGGATATCCTCAGGCGGTGCTGTATCACCGCTGTAAAGCACAGGTACCGATGTGCCTGTCACTTTCTCGATTTTCTTCCAGTTTACTTTACCTGTACGATTTATGTAGTTTATATGATGCACATGGACTTTCCCCTCTGTAACCCGGGACTTTATTGTATCAACAGATAAATGAGAAAACACCCTGCCCCACCTTGTATCTCTCACCCTGTCCTCTATGGTCAGTATGTTAAGCATAACAAAACCTCCTGCACAAACTACAAAAGTATATGCAGAAGGTGATGGTTTTATTTGCATTTGTTCACCACACGAGCCTCCCTTGCCCTGAAGGGACAGAGAGAGACAGGCTCTGTGAGAGGTGGCAGCCGTCAGACTGAGGTCGGAATTTACCACACGAGCCTCCCTTGCCCTAAAGGGAGGTGGCAGCCGTCAGGCTGACGGAGGGATATTCCGATTTATTTAAGGTTAATCCCCCCTGAATGGCTAAAGCCATTCTTCCCCCCTTTAGGGCAAGGGGGGCAAAAAGGCTTCCCCTTGAGGGGAAGCTGTCACCAAAGGTGACTGATGAGGTGTAGGACACCTTGGTGTCCGTTTTATACTTTTCGTTTATTGCAGAACTTTTTCCACCTCATCCACCGCATGCGGTCCCCCTTCCCCTCAAGGGGAAGGCTAATCGGGGTGTCCAGGGCGCCGTCCCCCACCTGAGACTTGTGGCGGCTTTACAAAGAACAAACAAAAAAACAGCAGAAGACCGAAGCCTTCTGCTGTGTGATATCAGATGTAGAATAATCAGTTAACGATTGTACGCTCTGTTTCCTTGTCAAAGATGTGGATACGGCTGAGGTCGAATGCAACCTTGATTGTGTCGCCGGGTTTTGCTGTTGAAGAAGGAGCAACACGAGCTGTGAAGGGTGTACCCTCGATGTCAACATAGAGGTAAATCTCTGCGCCCATAAGCTCAGTAACGTCAACCTTAGCTGTGAAGAGACCTGTCTTCTCAGTAACTGTAGCAAGGAACTCAGGCTCGTCGTGAACATGCTCAGGACGGATACCGAAGCGAACTTCCTTACCGATGTAGGGTGTGAGTTTGCCCTCTGCGTTCTTGGAAGCAGGAAGCTGCATCTCGTAAGAACCGAACTTGAGACCAACGCCATCGCCCATCTTGATGAGTGTTGCATCAGCAAAGTTCATCTGGGGAGAACCGATGAAGCCTGCTACGAACTCGTTGCAAGGCATATCGTAAAGGTGCTGGGGAGTATCAACCTGCTGAACGAAGCCGTCCTTCATAACAACGATACGAGTACCCATTGTCATAGCCTCTGTCTGGTCATGAGTAACGTAGATGAATGTTGTGCCAAGTCTCTGATAGAGCTTGTTGATCTCTGTTCTCATGTTAGCACGGAGCTTTGCGTCAAGGTTTGAAAGGGGCTCGTCAAGAAGGAATACCTTAGGATCACGAACGATAGCACGACCCAGAGCAACACGCTGTCTCTGACCACCGGAGAGAGCCTTGGGACGTCTGTCCAGATACTCTTCGATACCGAGGATTCTTGCAGCCTCTTCAACTCTTCTCTTGATTTCTTCCTTGGGCATCTTTCTGAGCTTCAGACCGAATGCCATATTGTCATAAACAGACATGTGGGGATAGAGAGCGTAGTTCTGGAATACCATTGCGATGTCTCTGTCCTTGGGAGCAATGTCGTTACAAAGCTGGTCGCCGATGTAGAGTTCACCCTTAGAGATGTCCTCAAGGCCTGCGATCATACGAAGTGTTGTAGACTTACCGCAACCGGAGGGACCAACCAGGATAATAAATTCCTTGTCCTCAATCTCAAGGTTGAAGTCTGTTACAGCAGTAACGCCGCCGTCATAGATTTTGTACACATGTCTGAGTGATACATTTGCCATACTGAAAACCTCCATATTAACGAATAAAAGTTAGACTTTTACAGATTACTGTTTAATCTACATTATATTATAGCACTTTTTTTGAAAACCTCAATTAATGTTTTCACTAAACTTTAGTGCAATATTTTATGTAAATCGAACATAAACAAAAAAAATAGCCAAACATTAAGGCATCTTTTTGGTTATTTGTAATATATCTATGGCTACAGCAGGGCTTCTTAAACAATATAATGTATGTACCTATGAAAGCAGAGGCTTTGCGTCTTCGCCTACATAAAAAGCTGTAGTATGAACTGCCACAACTCTGCCTTTGTACACAAGCATAACAGCATACAAAGACCTCACTTCAGAGGACTCCGTTAATCTGAATATATATCTTTTTGCAGTTTCACCCCTGTAGGGCTTAAGGTCAAGCCCCTGTGACATCTGCATAGCATTGTAGCATTCAAAGACCTCTCCCCCTGTGGGGATAATGACAGAATCCTCATAAACCTTCTTAGCCTTAAGCCCCAACTCAGAGAAAAACTCAAGCCTCTGTGCCTCGCTCTCTGCTTTGAGGGAATACTCCCCCGCACCCTCGCAATAAGCCACAGAAGGCACATAGTTTATTCTGTACACACACCACAGGGCAAACAGGACGAGAACCCCCAGACAGACTGAGAGAACTATCAGAAGTCTTTTTCGGTTTTTCTTTTTGATTTCATGAGTTTTGTTTTCTTTTTTCTTGTTTAAGGATATTGATCCTGATTTACTTCTGGAAATCTTCTCCCCTTCAGAAAAAGGGGTCAGAGTAAATAAAAAACACATTCGCTCCACCTCACAAATTAATATGAAGAGAGTGAATGTGTAATGAATACATTTGAAGATAATTCTCCCTTTGAGTTGCAAAGAGGGGCTTTCGGGGTGTCGAAGGCGCCACCCCCTACGGATAATACAAAAATCGGAGAATTCACTGCGGAGCAACTTCACTTGCCGTCAGGCAAACTTAGTTGTTTTTGGACAATCCCCCCTGTCAGGATTAGCATCCTGACTTCCCCCCTTTAGGGCAAGGGGGGCAAAAAGGCTTCCCCTCAAGGGGAAGGCTAATCGGGGTGTCGAGGGCGCCACCCCCTACGGAGTGACATCTGCGTTTGAGAACAACATACAAGCCTTCTCCTTGAGGAGAAGGTGCCGAACATGGTGAGGCGGATGAGGTGTAGGACACTTTGGTGTCCGTTTTATATGCTTCATTTATTGCAGAAGTTTTCCACCTCATCCACCGCATGCGGTCCCCCTTCCCCTCAAGGGGAAGGCTTTCGGGGTGTCGAGGGCGCCACCCCCTACGGAGAATTTAGAATAAGGACAGAAAGGAGAGCAAACATCACAGTTCGCTGATTACAATATGCTCCACAGTCTCAGGGAGATTTCCCAGTTTATCAGCAAAGAAAACAGGGAACACTTTCATAGTCTGCAAATCTGCCACAGGCACCCAATGCATAGTTTCTTCCCCTGTAACGCAGAAACTTTCTTTTTCAATCTTACGCTTTTCTCCCAGAGGTTTCATCAGAAAGTAAAAGCATACCTCATGGAAGGTAGTACCCTTTGACACAACCTCATCCCTGAAGAAATTCTCGTGGACAAACACAAGTCGGTCAACTTCATAGGAAATTCCCGTTTCCTCAAAAACCTCACGCTTTACAGCCTCCTGTGCGGTTTCGCCCATTTTGACCGCACCGCCTACAGAGTAGTAATAGTCCGCTTTGCTGTTTGTAGCAAGGAGTACGGAGTCCCCCTCCATAATAATTGCACCTACACGAAGCTGGAATCTGTTGCTTCCAAGGTTAAGTCTCAGGTCATCAGCGGTGGTGCCTTCCTCTGCAAAAAGGAGTTTCTCAAGGTGCAGGGCGCTGTACGCAAAGGCTCTTGCCCCTGCCTCCCACATAGTTTCCTTTTTGCCGTAGCCGTAGGTCACACCGATGAAGTCGATATTGTTATACACTGCACCCTTTGCGTCAAAGTGGGTGTCGCCAATCATAACAACCTTGTCCCCTTTTTCTGCACCCAAAGTCTCCATAGCATAGGGAATAATATCCTCTTTCTCCCGTCTGCCTGTGGAGTGGTCGGAACCGCACAGAGCATCAAGGAGCGGTGTTATTCCAAGGAAATCGCACACATTCTTTGCGGATATCTCGTTCTTTGAGGTACACACAGCCACCTTTGCGTTGCTCTCTCTAAGTCTTTCAAGAAGATGCAGAATACCATCAAAAAGGCTGTTGCGAGGCTCACCCTCTGTATCATAATAATCAAGATAAATATGAAGTGCCGTCTGTGCATCCTCAGGGCTTAATCCGCAGACCTTCTGAAAAGTTGTAATAAGAGGCGGTCCGATATACTTGCTGTAGTCGGACAAATCGGGGATTTCTCTGCCCATTTTCTCCATTGTAAGTTCAATGCATCTTCTGATGCCCGGTGCCGATGCTGACAGAGTACCATCCAGATCGAAAAGCACATAATCATATATACAATTCAAAAAAATCACCGTCTTTCACTAATCACTTGTATATTTTCATTTAATATGGTATTATATATGTTAATATATTTTTTTGCGTCTTTCAACATTTAATTTGAAAAGAGTGATAACTTGTCCGCAAAAAAGCGAATCCACACTCTGGACGAAATCCGCGGTTTCTGTGTATTCTGCATGGTCTTTGACCACGCACTCTTTACACTTGGCTATATGTACTACCACGAATTCTCAAGGAATTTATTCGATATTCTGTCACTCATCAGTCCGTTTTTTGCCGCAACCTTTATACTCATCTGCGGTGCATCCTGTATGCTCAGCAAAGATAATATGAGGCGGGGTATAAAAATCCTCACCGCCGCTTTTGCGGTTACCCTGGTGTCGGTATTTCTTATGCCCGATGCTCCCATACACTTTGGCATACTCCATCTGCTGGGCAGTTGCGTTATGCTCTACGCAGTATTCAGAAGGTTTATTGACAGAATCCCGACCATCCTTGGAATAATCCTGTGCTTTGTGCTTTTCTTTGTATTCTACAACACAGAAAAAGGGTATCTGTTCTTTGAGCCTTTCTCCCTTAATTTGCCTGATAGTCTTTATGAATCAGGACTTCTGATGATATTGGGATTCCGCAACCCCTTTGTGGCATACTCCGATTACTTCCCTCTGCTCCCCTGGATATTCTCATTCTTCTGCGGAGTTTTCATCGGCAGGTATCTCAAAGACGGCAAAGCACCCAAGTGTATGTACAAAAGCCGTGTTCCCTTCTTCTCACTGCTGGGAACAAACGCTTTTTTAATCTATCTTATACACCAGCCCCTTATCTACGGGGTTTACTATCTTATCTCGTTAACTGGAGGAATATAACAATGAAACTTGGTATTGTAGGTCTGCCCAATGTAGGCAAAAGTACACTTTTTAATGCTATCACAAATGCAGGTGCTCAGAGCGCAAACTATCCTTTCTGCACAATCGAGCCTAACGTTGGCGTGGTTGCTGTTCCCGACAAGCGTCTTGACAAACTGGCAGAAATGTACGACCCTGACAAGTACACTCCCGCAACAGTTGAGTTCGTTGACATTGCAGGTCTTGTAAAGGGTGCATCCAAGGGCGAAGGTCTTGGCAACAAGTTCCTCTCCAACATCCGCGAGTGTGACGCTATTGTTCACGTTGTACGCTGCTTTGAGGATGATGATATTATTCACGTTGAGGGCAGTGTTGACCCTGTAAGAGATATTGAGACTATCGACCTTGAACTTATTCTTGCTGATGCTGAGATGGTTACCCGCCGTATTGACAAAACTCAGAAGATGCTTAAGGCAGATAAAAAATACCAGGTTGAGCTGGACTTCTGGAAGAGAGTTCTTGACACTCTCAACGATGGCAAAAGCGCCCGTTCAGTAGAATGCACAGAGGAAGAAGCAGAGATTCTCGCAACTGCCGACCTGCTCACATCAAAGCCCATTATCTACGCCGCAAATATGAGCGAAGAGGACTTTGCAAATGGCATTGAAAACAACGAAGGTCTCAGGAAAGTCCGTGAGATTGCTGCAGCAGAAAACGCAGCTGTGCTGCCTATCTGCGCAAGAACCGAGGCTGATATTGCCGAGATGGACAAAGAGGACAAGGAGATGTTCCTTGCAGATATGGGACTTGAGCAGTCAGGTCTTGACAGACTTATAAACGAGTGCTACACACTCCTTGGTCTTATCTCCTACCTTACAGCAGGTAAGCAGGAGGTTCGTGCATGGACAATCAAGAACGGCACAAAGGCTCCCGGCGCTGCAGGTAAGATACATACAGACTTTGAGCGCGGATTCATCCGTGCCGAGGTTATTGCCTTTGACGACCTGGTTGCCTGTGGCTCTATGACCGCCGCAAAGGAGAAAGGTCTTGTACGCAGTGAAGGCAAAGAGTACGTTATGAAAGACGGGGATGTTGTACTCTTCAGATTCAATGTTTAATAAAGGTGAATCCCCCCTGATTTCCTTTTAGGAAATCTTCCCCCCTTTTAGGGCAAGGGGCAAAAAGGCTTCCCCTTAGCAGGGGCAGCAACCCTTTTGTCCCTTCGGGACATTTCCCCTAATAGGGGAATTTCCTTGAGGGGAAGCTGTCACCAAAGGTGACTGATGAGGTGTAGGACACTTTGGTGTCCGTTTAATATGCTTCATTTATTGCAGAAGTTTTCCACCTCATCCGTCTTGCTTCTCTTTGTTACGCAATCCACCTTTTCCTTGCAGGAACGGCAAACCCTCTGTCTGCGTTGCAGACATCTCCCTTATCAAGGGAGTTTCCTCAAGGGGAAGGCTAATCGGGGCGTCGAGGGCGCCGCCCCCTACGGATAATACAAAAATCGGAGAATTCACCGCACGAGCCTCCCTTGCCCTTGGAGGCTTCTCCTTGAGGAGAGGCTATAATGAAGTCCCCTTGCCTAAAGGGGGGCTAATACGGATAAAAAAAGAAAAACCATCCTGTTCGGATGGTTTCTTTGTGTTGGCATCTTCCTATTTTCCCGGGCCGTCACCAGCCAAGTATTTTCGGCACTATAGGGCTTAACTTCTGTGTTCGGAATGGGAACAGGTGGACCCCCTACGTCATCAACACCAACTGTTAAATTGTGTGGCCCCTTGAGACAACTTCAACATTATATACTGTTAACTAAAAAAAGTCAAGGGTTTTTTAAAAATATTTTAAATTAATTTTGAAACAACTGTTTCGGGGCATCGAGGGCGCCGCCCCCTACGGAAAATACAAAAGTCGGAGGGATTCACCACACGAGCCTCCCTTGCCTAAAGGGAGGTGGCATTTTCGTCAGAAAATGACGGAGGGATTCTTAAAAACATTTCCTCTCAGCCTTGCACTTCTGCTATTTGCAAACTTTCGGGCGTCGAGGGCGCCGGTCCCTAGGGAAAAACGCAAAATAAGGTGCGTTGCGCCTTGCGATATAAATTCACAAATGAATTCTCGATATATTTCATATGAAATGCCATATATCTTTAATAATGCGATATGTGCCTTCGGCACGATAATAAATCCACACAAAAAAACGACCACCCTATTGGGTGGTAGCTTTAAGTGTTGGCATCTTCCTATTTTCCCGGGCCGTCACCAGCCAAGTATTTTCGGCACTATAGGGCTTAACTTCTGTGTTCGGAATGGGAACAGGTGGACCCCCTACGTCATCAACACCAACTTATTAAGTTGTGTCGTTTTTTCAAGCGACTTCGTTATTATACACTCTCCTTTTACAAATTGCAAGTGTTTTTTTCTAAAATCCCCAAGTAGTCAATTACAGGTAATTTTATACCGAAATTTATCCTTATATCAGATTTATTGTCGAATATCACCATTGACTAAAGGAGGAATAAATAGTAATATATATTTGTATATGTAAAAATAAGTATATTGAAGATATCCCCTTCAGAGCAAGGGGACTCTCCACTACAGATTATCACGGAGGTATATAATATGTCAAAGAAGTTACTTTCCCTCACCCTTTGTCTTATGATGTTTGTGACTATGATGTTCACTCTGGGGGGATGCAAAAGTTCCGACTCTGAGTTTCCTGTTACCATCGGTCACACAACTCTTAATGAAAAGCCCGAGAAGGTTGCGGTTTTATCCGACAATCTGGCAGACATCATCTACTATATGGGCTACAGCACCCAGATTTGTGTAGTAAGCGACTCCTGCACTCAGGAGGAAATTACAAAGTACATCTCCTCTGCAGGAAGCGAGATTGACCCCGACACAGAGGCAATCATCAATTCAGGTGCCGAGTTTGTGCTTACTGACACAACAATGTCTTTGACTGCTCAGAACAAACTGAGTCAGAAAGGCATCCAGGTTATCAATATGATGACTCCCAAGAACACCGACCAGCTCAGAACAATCTATGTTGCACTGGGCAAGATTTTCGGCGGCAATACTGAGGGGGCAAATGCAGGACTTGAGGCATACAACAGACTCTCTGAAACTCTCACACAGGCTGAGGGTGAGGCCAAGGATACAGCAGTTGTAAAGCTTGTTTGCTACCTGTATCTTAACGAACAGGGGGCTCTTTGCTCTTTCAACAACACATCCTGTGACGGTATGGTGCTTGACTTTGTAAGTGCTACAAACGTAGCCTCCAACTTCCCCGACCAAAGAGTTGACGAGAGCATCTTAAGACTCTCAAACCCCGACTACATCTTCTATGACAACGCAAAGGTACTTGAGTACATAAAGGGCAGAACTGCCCTTGAGGGTATGTCTGCACTGAAGAGCAACCACACATACATCCTCCCCAAGGAGAATCTTTTAAGATACGGCACAAGCCTTATATCCACACAGAACTTTATGCTCTCAAAGATGTTCCCGAATTCTGTCAGCGAGATTACACAGGGCGTATCCGTAGCAAAGACTTACGGTATTGATATCACAGATAGCAAGGCTTACAAAGCAGGCGATGACCACGAGGATGTAATGATAATCCAGAAGCGACTTATTCACCTTGGCTACCTTGTGCTTGAGGACAACACCGCAACAACCTACTTCGGTGCAAAGACCGAGGATGCAGTAAAGGACTTCCAGACAGCAAACGGCATTACAGCAACAGGTATTGCAGACAAGAAAACTCTGGATGTACTTTTCAATTCTGCAACTCTTACAAAAGACGGCAACCCCTATGTACTCCCTGCTCCCGACAGAGGCCCCTCTGATACTGATTCCACACAGGCTGAGCCTCAGCCCGAAACTCAGGCAGAACCCGATGACTCAAACACAGATACAAACGGATATAACATCACCCTCTCCTCAGACAAATCCTACCGGAAGGGTGACGAGCATGAGGACATCAAGGAAATCCAGCGCAGACTTGAGGAACTGCTGTACATAAGCTTTGGAGATGGTGACTCTTACACCTCCTACTTCGGTGACGGCACAGAGAATGCAATCTCCCTCTTCCAGGAGAGCAACGGCCTCTCAGCAACAGGTATTGCCGATTACGAAACTCTGAAGGTACTCTTCAGCGATGAGGCAAAACAGCCCTGAACATAATAAGGTGCGTTGCACCTTGCGATATAAATCCACAAGTGAATTTGCGATATATTGCTTACGCAAAGTGATATATCTTCCATGCGATATGTGCCTTCGGCACGAGAATATACCACGAGAATACATAAAGAAACTCCGCAGAAATAAACCTCTGCGGAGTTTTTTGTAATGAAAGATAATCCACCCTGAATGGCTGAATTCTTTCTCCTTTAGGTATGGTGAAGTATTTTGCAAAGCAAAATGTGAAGTTATGGCTTTTGCCATAGTGAAGTTTTGTGCTACCCACAAAGTGAAGTTAAGTTTTTCTATCACTTGCGAAGCAAACTTCACTGCAGAGCAACTTCACTTGCCGTCAGGCAAACTTAGTTTTTTTGGACAATCCCCCCTGATTTCCTTTTAGGAAATCTCCCCCCTTTAGGTCAAGGGGGGCAAAAAGATTTCCCTGTGAGGGGAAATCTAATCGGACCGTCGGGGACGCCGGTCCCTACAAAACACACCGATAATAAATAAAAACGCTCCGCAGAAATAAACCTCTGCGGAGTTTTTTGTTTCCTGTTTATTCAATTTTTATTCTGCTGTGGGCATTGTTGCCATATATGCATGGTATTCTTCCGAGGTTGCAACCCTCACAACCCTGTCCGCTCTGCCTGTACGCTTCAGGCCATCTGTACAGGTGTAGGTGATGATATATGTGCCGGGCTTATTGCAATCTACTGTACCCTCAACTACAACCTTACTTGTGAGAACATTACCGCAACTGTCATACGCAACAACATCCTCACGGACATTGAAGGTATTGCCAACCTCCACAATCTTCTCGTTCACTCCTGTAAAGGAGGGTACACTCTTTTTGTAGGGGTTATTTTCATCAGAGTCTGTAGGGTCCCATGTGCTGTACTTTGCATCCTCCGGGATACTAAGAGGCGCAGGCACACCAAGAGGAGGAGCAACCTCGCTGGAAACTCTCACAAGTGTGGTATCATTGCAGTTTTCATATATCCACTTGGCATCTGATGCAGAAAGCCAGACATAACCGTTTGACTGATTTGTGCCGATTTTGTTGTAAGCATCTGTCACAAGAGTTGAGGGGTCTTCACTATTATAAGGAGCTGTGCTGAAGCACAGACCGCCAAACCAGCTCACATACTGATAACTGTTTTTCTCACCTGTGTGCCAGGCTTCCCTTGACTCAATAGTATAGGATGTTTCTGTCATATTCTTGCCTGTTGCACAGACCATAGCTCTCACAGGAACATTCATAGTACCGTTGATGTTATAGGTATAAGCAGTAACAACATTGTACTCAGGATTCACAAGGAGCGCATAGAGGTTCATATTATTAAGGTTTGTTTTGTTCTGCTGAACCTGAGATTCGTTCTTTGTATAGGCTGTGGTATCGCACAGAGCCTTGGCTTTTGCCTTGGAAACTGTCACATTGTAGTCAACAGAGGACTTCTTAGCCCTGGCGGTGATTGTAACATTTCCTGCCTTTTTGGCATCAACTCTGCCGTTGCTGTCAACTGTGGCAACATCTGTGTTGCTTGAGGACCACTCCACCTCGTACTCGTAATCGTATTTTATATTAACTGTGAAAAAAGCATATTCGCCAACTGCCATTTCTTCTTTGTAAGAACCCTGAGAAAATCCCATAGCCGCCATCTCGTCAGCGGTGGAAATCTCCTGAGGCTCGGGCAGAGAAATTCTGCATCCGCAAAGCGAAACCACAGTTATCAGGGCAAGTATCAGAGATAATACCATTCTGAACTTTTTCATACCCCGACCTCCTTACTGAAATTACACATATATACTTATTATAATCCATTTTTACAAATGTAGCAAGTTTTTTATTCTGTATATACACAACGAAGATTTTGTGATATAATTGTATATATTTATGCAATTAGGAACGGAACAGTTTATGGAGAAGAAAAAGTATTGTCCTGTCTGCAAAAAATGCAGCGGATGTCAGCTTTCAAATATGGACTACGAGCGGCAACTGAAGTTCAAGCAGAACGAAGTGCGAATCCGCTTTAACCGTCTGTGCAAGGTGCAGAAGATTCTGGGGGCAAAAAGCCCTCTTAATTACCGCAACAAGGCTCAGTTTGTGTTCAAAAAGATAAAGGGAAAAGTGCAAAGCGGAATATACCAATCTGCCGACAAAACAGTAGTCATCACCGACTCCTGCGCCTTACATACAAAAGAGCAGAACGCAGTTGCCAGAACCCTCTGCGACCTTTTCCTGAAATTCAGAATAACTCCCTATGACCTGCACAAAGGCACAGGACTTGTGAAGAATGTAATTGTCCGTCAGAGTTTTCACACAGGTGAGCTTATGGTGGTAATCGTCTGCGATTATAATGGTATTTTTCCGAAAGAAAAGGACTTTGCAAAAGCTCTCAGAGAAAAACACAAAAACATAACTTCCATTATCCTCACCCGTCACAAGGGCAGAACTCTGAACGCAGGCGAGAACCCCAAGGTAATCTTTGGCAACGCCCATATCACCGACAGAATCTGCAACCTTGACTTTGTAATCAGTTACAACTCATTCTTTCAGATTAACCCTATGCAGACAGAAGTCCTGTACTCAAAGGCAGTTGAACTTGCAAATCTCACAGAAGCTGATGTTGTCCTTGATGCCTACTCAGGCACAGGCACCATCGGTATGATTTGTTCTCCTCACTGCAAAGAGGTATATTCTGTAGAACTCAATCCAAATGCTGTCAAAGATGCAAGAGAGAACAAAAGGATAAACAGTATAGAAAATGTAAACCTTGTGTGTGCCGACTCCGAGGATTACATAAAAACTCTCCGTGAAGAAAATGCAGTTATTAACGTTGCACTTCTTGACCCGCCCAGAGCAGGTTGCAGCAGAAGTTTTCTTAACTCTCTGTGCAGACTCGCTCCACAGCGGATTGTGTATGTCTCCTGCAATATGGACACACAAGTTCGTGATGTGCGCTTCCTTATAAAGAACGGCTACAAATTGGATGTAGTTCAAGGCGTGGATATGTTTCCATTTACTAAGCACACGGAATGCATAGTTTTGCTGACAAAACTATGCAACTAAGTTTGCCTTTCGGCAAGTGAAGTTTACTTTGTAAGTGAAGTTGCTGCGCAGTGAAGTTTCGATTTTCATCGAAGTTAATCAGGCAACTTAACTTCACTTTGTGTCTTACACAAAACTTCACTGTAAGAATTACAACTTCACTTCAAACCAAGGGTTTGAAACTTCACCAAAGGAGTTCTATTATGAAAGAATCACAGTTAAGGACAAGAAGTAAAAATTTAGCATTAAAGATCATAGCTTTTTGCGATGAGGTTGACTCAAAAAAAGGTCGCAGTGTGCTTATTAACCAAATAACAAGAAGCGCAACATCCATTGGAGCAAACATTCACGAAGCATCCTATGCATCAAGCAAAGCTGATTTTATCAACAAACTTCATATAGCATTAAAAGAGTGTGTTGAAACTGAGTACTGGATAGACCTGCTTGTTGGATCAAACTGTTTTTCAGAAGAAAAAGGTAACAAACTTTTGCAGGAATGCGGCATAATAAGACGTATGTTGGTAAAATCCATCACAACAGCCAAAAGCACACGGAGTGCATAGTTTTGCTGACAAAACTATGCAACTAAGTTTGCCTTTCGGCAAGTGAAGTTTACTTTGTAAGTGAAGTTGCTGCGCAGTGAAGTTTCGATTTCATCGAAGTTAATCAGGCAACTTAATTTCACTATAAACTCACCACTCCAAACCGAGGTGAAAAATATGAAAAAAGAAAAAGTTAAACCCAGTTTTTCTGCTATACTTATGTACTGTATCATCGGTGTATCCGCCCTGATATTTGCTGTGTGTTTTATCCTTTATTACGGAGATATTTATCACAAGGCTTCTGTTCTTTGGACAGGGGTAACCTTTTTCACAATTGCCTACCATCTGCAGTTGCGGCTTATTATGGGCAATGTGTCAAAACTCTTCTCTGTAAACCACAAGCAAAAATGGTTTCGTGAGAAAAAGTTTGAAGCAAAGCTCTATCGGTTTTTAAATGTAAAAGTCTGGAAAGGTAAAGCCCTTACATACAATCCCGAACTGTACGATATAAAAAGCCGTACTCTTACTCAGATTGCCGACACCACAGCAAAATCCGAGCTTGACCACTGGATAAACATTATCATCTCCCTCACAACCCTGTGCTTTGCACTTATCTGGGGACAGTTGTGGATATTCGCCCTCACGGCAGTTTTCGCTATGCTGTTTGATTCTCAGTTCATCCTTATTCAAAGATACAACAGACCAAGGATTATTAAACTTATAAACAGGAATAAACCCTGCAAAACAGAGGCTTTGGAGGTTTAAGAACATATGAAGAAATCAGGAATATATAATCTTGTGCAAGTAGCGCTGATGACGGCACTTCTGTGCCTGTGCGCATTCATAACAATCCCTGCCACTACCCCCATAACTCTGCAGACCTTCGGGGTAAGCACAGCACTTCTGCTTCTGGGCGGTAAAAAAGGCACCTGCTCGGTGGCTCTGTATGTACTGCTGGGCATTCTGGGACTGCCTGTATTCTCCTCATTCTCATCCGGTGTAGGATATCTTTTGGGACCTACAGGGGGCTTTATTTTCGGCTTTATCCTGTGGGGAATTTTTTACAACTTAACAGAATACATCTGTGAAAAAACAAATGAAAAACTCAGACCGTTCATCACACAGACAGCAGGACTTCTTTTGTGTTATGCTGCAGGTGTGATGTGGTTTATGTTTGTGACTGCCTCAGGACTAAGAGAGGCTCTGCTTATCTGTGTAGTTCCCTGCATCATCCCCGATGCTGTCAAGATTGCCCTTTCCCTGCTGATAGCAAAGAAACTGAAGAATACAAAACTCTTTGAGTGAGTGATTCTCCACACAAGCCTCAAAGTGAGGCAATTTAAAGCCTTCCCCTTGAGGGGAAGGTGCCGAACATGGTGAGGCGGATGAGGTGTAGGACACTTTGGTGTCCGTTTTACATTTGATTATTGCATAGCTTTTTCACCTTATTCACCGTATGCGGTCCCCCTTCCCCTAAAGTAAGGCTTTCGGGGCGTCGAGGGCGCCGCCCCCTACGGAGAATACAAAAGTCGGAGGGATTCACAACACAAGCCTCCCTTGCCCTAAAGTGAGGTGGCAGCCGTCAGGCTGACGGAGGGATATTCCGAATTATTTAAGGTTAATCCCCCCTGTCAGGATTAACATCCTGACATCCCCCCCTTTGAGGCTTGTGGGGGCTAATCCGACACAAATCAACTCAGAATATTTTATGAGGAATGAAAATATAATGAAAGCATTAAAACACTTTAACACAATCACAAAGCACCGACACAAGGTCATTGAGCATTGCTTCAAGGCAGGCATCGGTTTTCAGGGACTTTTCCACGATTTGTCCAAGTACGCTCCTGTAGAGTTCCTTGCAGGTGCAAGATACTATCAGGGTACCAGAAGTCCCAACGAAGAAGAAAGACGGCTTTTTGGTCACTCCAAGGCGTGGATGCACCACAAGGGCAGAAACCGCCATCACTTTGAGTACTGGACCGACTACAACCCCCGGACAAAACTGGTAGAGCCTGTTGAGATGCCTTTAAACTATGTTGCCGAAATGTTCTGCGACAGAGTTGCAGCCAGCAAAATCTACAACGGCAAGACATACAAGGACTCGGACCCTCTTGAGTATTTTCTTAAAGCCAAGGCAAGGCGGGTTATCCACAAAAAGACCTCTGAGGAACTGGAAAATTTACTTACAATGCTTCGTGATAAAGGTGAGAAAGACACATTCGCCTATCTTAAATCAAGAATAAAAGCATACAGAAAGCAAAAGAAATCAAGGGCAAATTAAAGAACCCCTTATAAACTTCGTTGACAAACACAGGGCTTTGATATAAAATATAGTCTCCTATGATTTACAAAAGGCAAGTGATATTGATGAAATTTATGCACAGAGCATTCAGCATAATTCTCTGCCTGATTGTGGCAGTAACCTGCGTGGTATCCGTATCCGCAGAAGATATAAAATACAATCTTAAGGAACTGAAACTTTCCCTTTACATTCCCGACTCAATGGCTGTAAAAACAAGGGACAACTCCACAGATTTAGCCGAGAGCATCTATCTTGAGGCTACAAACTCCGACAACTCCCTGTTTATTTCCGTCTCTATGATTAAGAACGAAAAGACAAAGGAAATTTACAGTTTTCAGAATATGCCCTACTCCACTATTGAGGAATACAAAGAGCAGATTCTTGAGAACGATGGCTACATTGAGTGCAAGGACGGAGAATACGGCAGTGTTCCCTTCCTTGATTTTTCTCAGAAATACACCACCGATGCAGGGGTTGTAATCTACGGCAAACAGAGTGTCACCCTTGTGAACGGTATGAGCATATCCATTACCTCTCAGTCTGCAGGTGACAGTTTTACATCCGATGAACTTAACCTGATAAAAAACTGTCTTGAGAGTATAAAGTTTGATACCGTAAAGACTTCCCAGGGCAAGGGCGTCACCTTCTGGGGCGTATTCCTGTGGATTGTGGTTATCATCCTGGTACTGGCAGCAGGACTCCTTGTACTCTCCTATTATATGGGCAAACGCAGTACAGAGAAGAAGAAATCTGCTCAGAGAGAAAAGCAGAGAAAAGCCGACTACGATGTACTGAGTCGTGCCGAGGATAAACAGAAGTCATCTGCTCCCTCAGGCTACAAAACCAGCAGCGAATACTTTGAGCAGGGTTTTGACAACGCACCTGCAGAGAGAAAACCCTCCTCGTCCGAATCAGAACCCCAGCCCCTCACAGGCACAGAAAAGGCGGTCCGCTCCACAAAGAAAGCCTTTGTGCATATGGGATATTTCTTCAGCAATCTGAAAAAAGAAATCAAAAAAGGCAAAAAGAAGCCCACCGCAAAAGCAGGCAGAAAGTCAAAGGCAGCACAAAAACGCAGAAAGTCCAGAGACTACGATGTTTTCAGCGATAACTGATGAGCCTCCCTTTACATAAGGTGGGCTATCGGGGCGTCGAGGGCGCCGCCCCTTACGGAGTTGTAATTTCCCTTTAGGGCAAGGGGGCAAAAAGGCTTCCCCTTGAGGGGAAGCTGTCACCAAAGGTGACTGATGAGGTGTAGGACACCTTGGTGTCCGTTTTTTACATCTGATTATTGCATAGTTTTTCCACCTCATCCACCACAAGTGGTCCCCCTTCCCCTCAAGGGGAAGGCTATCGGGGCGTCGAGGGCGCCGCCCCCTACGGAGTTTCCACAAGTAAGCCTAAAGCCTTACCCTTTAGGTATAGTGAAGTATTTTGCAAAGCAAAATGTGAAGTTATGGCTTTTGCCATAGTGAAGTTT
>SVPX01000034.1 GCA_015065665.1 Oscillospiraceae bacterium
ACAGATGCAAGAAAACTTGGTATCGTTCCTCCTGTACGTGAGTCAGGCGATGTTAAGGGCGCTCCCGGTTGTATCCTCAGAGGTCCCAAGGGTGAGGTTGAGGTAACAGATTGCGTTATCGTTGCAAAGCGTCACATTCACCTTACACCCGAGGCAGCTGCAGAGTTCGGCGTTGAGGACAAGCAGATTGTGTCCGTTAAGGTTGGCGAGCCCGGCAACCGCGAGACTATCTTCGGCGATGTTGTTGTCAGAGTAAGCGACAAGTTCTACCCTGCAATGCACATCGATACAGATGAGTCCAACGCAGCAGGCCTCAGTGGCACAGTTGACGGTGAGATTATCCTTTAATCCCAAGTTAATAGTTACATTTAAGAGCAGTACATTCCGTACTGCTCTTTTTGTTTTGTGATGATGTTCTCAGGGCAGGGGAGGCTCGTAGAGGGCAGAGCCAAACAACCCGTAAAAGGACAATCCCTCACCGCCTTTCGGCGGAGCTCCCTTTAGGGCAAGGGAGCCTTTCATTTCTTCAAAGTTACAAAGTTCTCGGGGTTATCAATATCAAATCCAATACCATCATCGGTGTAGAGGAGATATTCATTACCTGTACCGATAAGTTCAAGGTCTTTTGTGTTAAGTTCACTTGTGCTTTCTGCACTCTTGCACAGGGGGATAGCCTTACCCTTACGGATGTAGAACACAACTTCGTTTTCTGCGATTTCAACAAAGTGGTGTCCTTTTGTCATCTGGGTGAATGTCAGGTTACCCTGGTTCATTCTCACAGCGGTCATATCCTCAGGCAGGTAAACGTATCTGCCTATTGCATTCTGTGTGTAAACAGGAGCAATCATAATCTCATTACCGATGATAAGCTGATCCTCGGTGTGTCTTGCGGTTTCGTCATCCTTGTACTCAAAGGCAAGGGGTTTGAAGTACATATCGCCGTTCTTTGCAGCCTTCATATACTCGCTGTAAAGATAGGGGATAAGACGGTATCTCAAATCAATAATGTGTTTGAAGTCCTCAGGATTTTCAAATCTGTAGCACTCCTGATAACGGGTGCCAAGAGCAGAGTGGTTACGCATAAGGGGGGTGAAGATACCAAGGGACAGCCAACGAAGAAGAAGGTCGCGGCTGCACTCGCAACCAAAACCGCCAAGGTCAGCACCTACATAAAGGAAACCGCACATATTAAGTCCGGGCAGAACCCTAAGCTCTGCAAGAATGTGTGACCACCAGGAGTGGTTGTCACCTGTCCAGATACCGCTGTATCGGTGCATACCGATGTAGGATGCTCTGGAGAACAGCAGAAATCTCTTGTGGGGTTCTGCTTCCTTTAAGCCCTCTGCGGCACTTCTTGTCATATTGTAGCCGTAAAGGTTGTGGACATCCTTGTGACAGTATCTGCCCTGGGGTGTATTGTGGTAGAATCCGCTGTAATCCTCTTCGCAATTCTGTCTGCTGCCAACATAACCCTGCAGAGTTCTGAAGTCGTCAATAGTGAATTCCTTGTCTGCCATCTCCTTGACCATCTGAGCGGTCTTGTCCACAGAGTTCTGAGAGAAGAAGATTGCAGGCTCATTCATATCGTTCCAGAAACCCTCCATGCCCATATCGGTGAGTATTTTATATTTAGCACCGAACCAGCGTCTTGCTTCGGGATTGAGGAAGTCGGGGAAGTGAGTCATACCGGGCCATACACAAGCCTCAAAAGGCTTACCGTCTTTGTCAGTACAGAAGTAGCCTTTTTCTACACCCTCTTCGTAAACATCGTAACCGTCTTCAATCTTGACGCCTGCGTCAATAATGGGAACAAGGCGGATGTTCTGTTCTTTCATTTCTTTTGCAAAAGCTTCCAGGTCGCCGAAGTTTTCCTCATCAATTGTGAAGTCCTTGTATCTCTCCATATAGTCAATGTCAAGGTACACAGCATCAAGAGGAATGTGGAGTTCACGATGCTTCCTTACAACCTCACGGATTTCATCTTTGCTGAGATAACTCCATCTGCACTGGGTGTATCCGAATGCCCACATAGGGGGGATGTAGCTCATACCTATAGCCCCTCTGAACTGTCTTATTATGTCATAGACAGTACTACCCTCAATAATGTAAACATACATATTAGTACACTCAGATGAAATGAGAAGCTCGTCTGCCTTTGTGAATGCAACATCAAAGGTAACAGTAGTGGGACAGTCAAAGAATGCACCGAATGTACGGTCTGCCTGTTCAATAACAATAAAGTTGTGAGCGCCGTACAGAGAGCGGGTTGCCTCGGTGTGGTTAGGCTCGTCAGCACAGAAAGAGTTGTAGATGTATCCTCTTTTGTTGATACCTCTTACAGATTCGCCCAGACCGTAAACAGCGTCCTTCTTCTGAAGCTGAAGGCTGAATTTAAGGCCATCCTCTGTGCTTGTGACAAAGTAGTCAACATCCCCTGTGTTAACAGGAATATCTGCAATAACAGCTTCTGTTTCATAGGGTGTGCCAAAAGCGTATTTTTTTATCATAAATTTTACCTCTCCTTCTAATATACTTGATTTGTTTTTGATTTTATTATATAATATTATAGTCAGAATTATATCATATCAGCAGAATGTTTACAACTGCAATTCTTGACATATTGAAAATAAAGGAGTACAGGATAATGGATAATAAAGTGGTATTGTTTGCTGACAGTTCTATTGACCTTACCAAGGAACTTTGTGAGAGATACAGCATTCACACAGTTCCTATTCACGTAATTCTTCAGGAAAAAACCTACGAGGATGGCGTGGATATCACAACAGAAGAAATCTTTGACCATTACTATAAGACAAAGGAACTGCCCAAGACCGCAGCTATCAACGTTATGAATATTGTTGATGCGCTTAAGCCTTATGTTGATGATGGCTACGAGGTTGTATACATCAGCCTTGGCTCAGCACTTTCATCAAGCTATCGCAACAGTTGTCTTGCAGCAGAAGAACTGGGCGGTAAGGTTTATCCCATCGACTCCTGTTCTCTCAGCACAGGCGCAGGTCTCCTTGCTATTGAAGCAGCAGAGCGTATTGCAAAGGGTATGCCTGCAAAGCAGGTAGCAGAGGAAGTTACTGCTCTTAACAAGAACAACCACGCAAGTTTTGTTCTGGATACACTTGAGTTTCTCCGTGCAGGCGGTCGTTGTTCTGCACTTGCAGCATTCGGTGCAAATATGCTTGGACTTAAACCCAGCATCAAGGTTTTCAACGAGCAATCAGGCGCTATGGGTGTTGGCAAGAAATATCGCGGCAAATACGAGAAGGTTGTCTTTGAATACATTGACGATACTCTTGCTCAGTATGATAACATAAAGACAGACCGCGCATTCGTTACTTATTCCTCAATGGATAACGATATTGAGAAGAAGGTTTTCGATTATGTTGTGGCAAAGGGCATTTTCAAGGAAGTTTTCCTTACCCGCGCAAGTGGTACAATCTCCAGCCATTGCGGTCCCAATACTCTGGGTGTACTCTTTATGACAGAGTGATAACCTGATACCAAAACATAAAACACAACAGCCTTTCCTTTTTACGGGAAAGGCTGTTTTTATTATTCAGTCAGCAATTGCATCAAACGTTCAATCAATTCTCTATATGCTTCTGCTGTGCGGTTGTAAGCATCTATGCGCTGACTGTTTGTGAGATAGAAATCAAATGCATCGCTGATTGCGGCATTGTCAATTTGAAACGGAATTACAACTTTTCCTTTGCCAATTGCTAATCCTACTTCTTTTGGTACCCATTCTGAGGTCTGGCTGGAACTTGAAAGTAACAGCAGAAACACTTTACAGTTTTTGATGGCTTTTGGGATTTCTGTTCCATAATCGCTGCCTGCAGGAATTGACTTAGGTGCCATCCAGCAGGGAATGCCGTTTGTTTCAAGTATATGTCTTAGTTGGTTTGCGATATCAGCATCTTTTGTGCTGTAACTTATAAAGACGTAAGCACCCTCGGTGATGTTGTTTGGTGCTTTTATCTGAGAATCTGAAACTATGGGGGTGCTTGGTTTTTCGCCGATATTAAGAAGGATGTTGTGCCAGTTTATGTTTAGATGAGGTGTTATTCCCTCTGGCAAACGGGTGATAACATTGTTGTATGATTTGAAATATTGACCATCGTTCAGTATAAACTTGTCCAGTTTAGCGATTTCTATTTTGTAGCATAGTTCGGTAATGGTGATTTCGTCTGCTGTGGGATCGGTTCTTTCAATAAACTCAGTGTTCTGTGGCAGTTGTTCTGTGTCAATATCCAGAGAGAAAGGAGAGGTGATGATTAAAATTCGATTACCCGAATCGAAAGAAGTTCTGTTAATTATTGAACGAAAGATTTCAGAACTTAGAATTGTGGAGCCGAGCGGTAATTTCTCTGTAGAGACTGTGCCGTAGGAGTTTCCTGGTTTCTTTGTTTTGTCAGCGTTGCACCCTTTTGTAAAGGTTACATCCAACGCATGTGCAGAGGGAGAAAACAGTCGCTCTATGATTGCTTCTTCGATATATCCTCCGTTGAATTTGTCGTTGTTGATTTTATCATACAGGAAGCAGTAGTTGTAGGGTAGGGTATCTATGTGTGTTTTATCGTTGTCAGCTTGTATGTATCCGTATCTTAATTCAAGAGGAGAAAAGTTATTGTAAATGTGTTCATCGATGGCATTAAGTTCTTTTAAAGCAGCATACGCATTACTCTCCATAAAACGTCTTTCGATTTTGGGTTTAGAGTACATATATAGGAAGTTTGATGGAAGAATGAATTCGCCGTGAATCTCAATGTTCAGATCAGGAAAATATGCATTGACATGCTCTCTGATAAGCAGAGCAATCTGGATAAAGATACCTGACCCTGTTCCTCCACTTAGACTTGTAATGATAGAAACTCGCAAAAAAGTATTGTTAGTTTTGCACTGGTGTGCCAGAAGAAACAATTCATCAAGGAGTCTGTCAAAACTGTGGTGTTTAAGAGCAATTTCATATGCAAGTCTTGCGTTTGCTCTTACCTGACCTGAGCCTTCACAGAGACTTTTGTTATATAATAGGGGATTGTTGGGATACCATTGTGTTGCCTCAGGTAAAAGCTCAAGGCAGTGTTTAACTGTAAAAGCCTGAGAAAGTGCTATGGTGTTGTGCATTGGAATATGATTGAATATCTGCAGATCATTTATATCTGTGTCTATGGCAAAGGCGGTAATGTTGTTTTTTTCTTTTCTTTTACCATATATATTATCAACTGTGCGTGAACCAAATCCACCTAATCCGATTAAGAGGGTGGGTTGCTGATTGTATTTGCATGTTTCTGTTGTGAACATAGTAAATGACCTCTTTTTGATAATAATTTATTTAATTTTATCATATCTGTACTTTATTTTCAACAAAAGTGTCTTATTTTACAGCGTGTGTATGGAGTGTAAAAAACAAAACAGCCTTTCCTTTTTGCGGGAAAGGCTGTTTTGTGTGTGTTGCTTTAAGTTTTCAAGGGGTTTCAGTTGAGAGCGGCTCTGAGAGTTTCTGTGTTTTTCTCCATAAGTGATAGATAAGTTTCGCCGTTTTCAAAGTCATCCTTAGAGATATTGTGGCAGGAGTAGAAAGTTCGGATTTCTGCTCCTGTTTCTTTTTGGATGGTGGCAGCAATGTTGTCGCTGCTCAGTTCAATCTTTAGTATCAGGGGGATATTCTCCGCCTTTACCTTGTCAATGAGAGTGGCTACAGTTGCGGCACTTGCCTCGGTGTCGTCAGAGCAACCTGAGAAAGCGGCGTAACAGTCAAGGTTGTATTCCGTGGCAAAGTGTTTAAGAGGGAATCTGTCGCCAAAAACAAGAGTGTTGCGAAGGGAACTCTCTGTAATTTCTCTGAATGTTTCATCAAGGTCTGTAAGCTTTTCTTTATAATCTTCAAAATTCTGCCTGTAAATTTCAGCGTTCTCAGAATCTTTCTCGCACATTACATTGCAGATTTTTTCGCTGATTGTAATAGCATTCACAGGGGAAGTCCACACATGCTCGTCTGTGTGGGAGTGGTTGTGGTCCTGATGTTCTTCTTCTACCTCTACACAATCCATAAGAGAGATAACTGTCATATCAGGATTCTGGATATTCCGGAGCATTGAGTCAATCCAACTGTCAGACTCGCCCCCTGTGTAGATGAAGATGTCGCAGTCTGAAAGCTCCAGTATGTCAGATGTGGTAGGCTCAAAACTGTGGGTTTCTGTACCCGGGGATACAAGCATACTGACATCACACAGATTGCCGCCCAATGTACGGGCAAAGTCATACTGGGGGAATATGGTAGCGATAATTTTAAGCTTATCACTGTGATTATTTGTAGTGTCTGTGGTGCAGGCAAAAAGTGAAAGAAGCATCAAGCCTGCCAATAAAAGAGAGAATAGTCTTTTCATTATGACTCCTGCTTATAATAAAAATAGTTTGTTATGATAATAATACCATAAAGTGTATACAAAAGTAAACTAAAGGGACAAAAATTCTTCGGCTAGTTCAGGTACATGGAGGGGGAGCGCACTGCTCTGTGCAAGTTTTATTGCAAACTGATGTGTCTTTTCTTCTGAAACTGAAAAGTTTTTCAGGGAGCAACACAGTTCGTTGTTGTCAGAATTCTTGAACTTTTCATAATATACATCAATTCGGAAAGAGTTGTTCTCTTCTGTTACCTCGTAGCAGATTACAGGGGAGTGATAGATTTTAGGTGCCATAGTTTTACCTTCTGTCATTACAGCAACTTTGCTGGTTTATACACTTATATTATATATTAATTCCTTTGAATAATGAGGCGAAAGATGGAGAATCAAAAGAACCATTTGCAGATTTGTTCGGAATATTGCAAAAAGCCTGTGTATCCTCTGGAGACTTTGTGGCAGACAGTAAACAGAACAGGAAATAAAAATCCGAATAGTACAGCGCTGATGTATCTGAATAAGAAGGTCACCTATAAAGAGATGCTGAAAAAGATTGCAAAGGTACATTCGGCACTTGTATCAGCAGGCGTCAAAAAGGGTGACAAGGTTACCCTGTGCCTGCCCGATATTCCCCAGGCGGTTTATCTGCTGTATGCCGTAAACCGAATGGGTGCTGTAGCCTGCTTTGTACATCCTTTGTCATCGCAGATTGAAATCACAGAATATATCAGACTCACAAAAAGCACCTGCGTTGTTACGCTTGACACTCTTTATGAAAAATTCAAAGGGGTTGCAGGAGAGATAACTGTGATTCTCACTTCCCCTTATGACGAAGCGGGAGGTTTTGAATCCTCTTTATATAGTTTTAAGAATTACAAAACCACAAATATTCTCAGAGGGAAAAAGGGAGTTTTCCTTTGGAAGTCCCTTGTAAATAATAAAGAAGTCAAGATGTATGACAGTGTGTCTGTATCCTGCTTTGAACCTGCTGTTATTCTTTTTTCAGGTGGCACAACGGGGAAATCAAAAGGTGTTGTGATTTCTTCTTTTGCACTTAATGCAATTGGTGTGCAGACAGGCCTTGTATGCGGTTGTGATGTGAGTGATAAAAGGATGCTCACCGTACTGCCTTTGTATCACGGATTCGGTTTGGGTGTTTGTGTTCACGCTATGCTTATGCATGGGGGATGCTCTGTACTTATCCCTCGTTTTACGGCAGAAACTTTTGTAAAAAGCATAAAAAAATACCGCCCGAACTTTCTGTGCGGAGTTCCCACAATGTTTGATGCAATACTGAAGTATGATTGCAAAGGGAAACTCGACCTGAGTTGCCTCAGGGGAGTTTTCTGCGGAGGAGACAGCCTGTCGCAGAAACTTAAATTGAAGTTCGATCGATATCTTAAAGAAAACGGTGCCACAGTAAAAATAAGAGAGGGCTACGGCCTGACAGAATGTGTTGCGGTCAGTTGTCTGACACCCTGTAATTTCAGCAGACAAGGTAGTGTGGGAATACCGCTTCCTGATATGTGTTTTAAAATTTGTAAGAGGAATACCACCGATGAAGCGCTAATTGGTGAAGAGGGTGAAATCTGCATTTGCGGTCCAACTCTGATGCTGTCTTACCTTGATGACAAGGCTGAAACAGATAAAGCGTTGAAACTGCATAAGGATGGTAAGCGCTGGCTTCATACAGGTGACGCAGGGGTGATGGATGAGGATGGGTTTGTATATTTCAGACAGAGGATAAAACGGATAATCATCACCAGCGGATACAATGTGTATCCCTCACAGATAGAAGAATTGCTTAACTCTCATCCTGCTGTTGAGAAGTGTTGTGTAACAGGTGTAAAGGATTCCTATAAAGTGCAGAGAATTAAAGCTTGTATAGTGGTGAAAAAAGGGTTACCTTCGGGCGGTGAACTGAGACAAGAACTCTTTGATTATTGCGGAAGGAACCTGCCCCGTTATACACCTGTGTCTGAAATAGAATTTGCTGAGTTCCTGCCAACTACACGTTACGGTAAGATTGATTACAGAAGAATCGAAAACACAGAACTGATACAATAAGTGGGTTGAGGTTTTATTTCTGTTTTACTCCTGCGAGTTTCTGGATTCGCTGTGCTTCCAATATTTCCTCAGAATTAAGGGTGCCGATGATTTTTTGCTGTTCCTTGATAGCACTACGCTTGAAGAATAAAGTGGAGAAACCACGGACTATCCAGCAGAAGGGCAGAAGCACAGGTGCTTTTTCAAGTATACGGTATCTGTTCTTCAGAGTGTATGCAGGGGGAAAATATATCTGAAGTCTGAACTTCAGTTTGTTTTTCATTGAGAAAGATTTTTCTTTGTCGTTTGTTATGTTGGTGAGACGTCTGATGGTGTCACTTCCGTGGTCACCGCAATTGAAGATATAGGTGGCAATGTCTGTGCTTTTTTGGTCAAAATCTTTATCACCAAAGAGACATTCTGTAAGTTCTGTAATGGAGTTGTAGAACTCTGTAATTTCATAGTCTGATAAAGTATTGTATATAAAATCCATATCAAGATTGGGGTGTGCTTTTCTGTAAATATACAAGTCACAGAAAAGCCTCAGACCGCAGCCTTCAAAAACAAAATGCTTGTAAAGATGGGTGATAAGGTGGAGGAAGAAATATTCATCGGTGAACACATATCCTACACCGTTTTTATCTTTGACTGCTTTTGAGAAAGGATCTGCAAAAAGACTGCGGAAATCCGAGTTGGAATCATAGACAGAAGAGTGAATCTCGTAGTAGAAGAAGTTATCCTTCATATATTCATCTGTGTTCTCAATGGATGCAAAGAGTTTATAACCCAGATTCTCCAGGATGGAGTCGCAGCGTTTACGGTTTTCTTCGCTGACACACAGGTCAATGTCAGCCTGTGCGCGCATATATGGAGCAGGATAAAAATGCTTGGTAACGATACCTTTCATTTTGATGAAAGGTATGTCGTATTTAGCAAATATACCAAGTATGGTCTGGGCTTCAATATCCTGACGTGCTTCGCGGGCAACCATACGGTTGTTGGCATAAATCCATTTGGTAAGGATATGGTCAGGGATTGCAAAGTCTTTTATAGCAGGGTATACAAGAGCGATTACATTGTGAAATTCGGCAAGACGAAAAAACTGTGTCCAATCGATACCCTCAAAGGGTTCTTCCGGTACAGTATTATTTAAGGTACTTGCCACAAGATGTGACAGATATTTTCCGTATATAAAAGTTTGTTTGCTGTCCATGAATACCACCGCCATTTTTCTAAATTACAGTATATCACAAATATTATTCAAAAGCAATTATAGTTGCAAAATTTACTGGTATTTTGTAAAAATGCAAAGGCTTAAGGTAGGTATTCTGCCTAGAAATCTATTACACAAAAATACTCCCTGCCTTTTTATAGGGGCAGGGAGTGCGAGTCTGAAATCTTAATCAGTTTGTTTGTTATTTATTGATTTTTTCGCCAACAGGATAGTTTGTGGCAATTCCTGCAACATACTTCTGAATTGCAGTTGCATCGTTGATATTAACATCTGAGTCTTTGCGTACATCTGCACACTCAAAGGCAAAACCGCTGATTGTCACAAGTTTTGCTGTGTGCTTCTGAATGAGGGTTGCATCCTTGATGTTAACGATGTTATCAAGGTTTGCGTCACCATAGAGTGCTTCATTGGGCAGAACACCGGGAGCTGTAGGTGTGTAATTCTCATAGAACTCAGCGCTGAGCCAAGCTGCTCTTGTATTCAGCCAATCCATTGTGTAGTTGTACTGGTCTTCAAACTTTGTGATGTCGTAGGTTGTGTCTTCTGAAGCCTGGACGAATTTACCTGTTTCAGCATTGAATGAACCAGTACGCAGGGTTGAGTGGTCACAAATCCAACTGCCTGTTGTCATAAGCCAACCAAGTGTGTAGTTCATATCTGCAGAACCCTCAAGGAAATCATAGTAAACATCCTTTGAGTAAAGCTCGCCTTCGTCAACACCGTTTGAGTTGAATACTTCCATAGCGGGTACAAACTCCTCAAACCAGATTCTTGCTGCATTGTCCATAATTGTTTCGTTTCTTGCAGCCCAGCTGAGGATGTTGTACTTTGAAGCCTTGCCCGAACCTGCACCGGGCTTATACATAACCCACCAGCCTGTGGGTTCTTCGTAGTCAGTAACACCCATTCTTCTCAGGTCACCTGCTACGCCTGTTGCGTTACCGATAGAGTTATCATAGTCCCAAACAGGGGAGGCAAAGAACTTCCAACTTCCGTCTTCAGCCTGCTTGTAAACAAAGTAAAGGGAGGATACGCCAACATCCCAGTTTTTACCCAGTTCATTGATAAGATAAATCTTAGTCAGTGAATCAATATCTACAAGTTCACCCATATTTGCAGAGTCTGTGCGTACAGCGGTGAACATGTTGTCAAACTTTGTTTTTGCAATGTTCAGAACTTCATCGTGATAGGGGTCACCCTGGTCAATCTCGGGACCTTTGAGTGTGAGTTTGCAACGTGCCTGTGAAGTGGTGATGTAGTAGTCACTACTGCCTGCAGAAGCATCAACCTCACAGATAAAGGGGAACTCCTCTTTAAGTGTGCCGTCCTCGTTCAGATGTGTATCATCGTCAATTTCGGGAACAAGGTTGTTTTTGCCGATGTCAACCTTCTGTGTAACCTGATATGAACCCAGATATTCTCCGTTCATATACAAGTCAACGAATCTTGAGTCGGATGCATAGGGCATACCGATTTCATCGGATAAATCCTGGAGGAATCTGTTTCTTACAAGGGCTGAATCCTGATAGTTTGCAAGGAGAGAAAGCTTCTTTGTCTTCTGCATTCCGTCAATGGAAACTGCGCTGTCGTAAGTAACATTGAAAGGCTTCTTGTTCTTAAGCCAGGTTGTGTTGCCTCTGCCCTTGATTTTCTTTATGGGAGTGTTGTCAACGTTACCCTCGTCATCAACGATTGCGCCTGTTGCTTTTGCATCATTTTCTTTATCTGCGCTGAGATAAGTGAAAAGGTCTGTGCCTTCGCCGTCAGCATCAGGGTTGTTGATGTAGATTGCAGCCTCAGCAGTAGAACGCATAAAGATGAGAGTATGAGTCTCGCCCCCTGCCTGTACGGTGTACTTTTCACCTGCGATGTAAGAAACCTCAGCAGTACCCTTTGCGGGAACAACTGTGCCGTTTACTGTAACATCCTCAGAGTAAGTGTTCATAATCACAACTTTGTCATCTGCAACTGAAGAGGGCATAAAGAAGTATTTTTCTTCGGAGATACCTTCGCCTGCAACAAGACCAAGTTCTTCCAGATCCTCTTCGTCATAATCGCGGTAAATATCTGCGTGCTGCCAGTGGTGCCATGACTGGGTTTCTGTTTCATCCTCTACTGCGTGAACATAGAGCATATTGTTTTTGATATAACTCATGTCATCTGCAGCAGATACATTGAATGATATGCATACCATACTTGCTATCATCATCAGACACAGCAGAATACTTATAAATTTTTTCATAGTTGAAACCTCCTTAATAATTAGGATTTGACCTTACTTTTAGCATACCATAAATTTAGATTGTGTGCAATTCTTTTTTACTATTTTATATGTATACTATAAGTATTTTGTTGCAAGTTTCAATAAGTGGTGGTATACTTAAAATGGAATAATCCAGATAAACACAGAAAGGATGTTTTTATTATGTTTATATATGAAAAGGACATTGTTCGTCAGGATATGGAGGACCTTGTTTCAAGGGACTATATACCCTATGAGAAACTGAATGATAAAACTGTCCTTGTTACAGGTGCAACAGGTATGCTTGCATACTATTTCACAATGACTCTTATGCACCTTAATCTGACAAAGAATTATAATATCAGAGTTCTTGCTCTTGTTAGAAACTTAAAGAAAGCAGAAGCAAAGTTTGCAGGCTTTTTAAGTGACGAGAGATTTGAGATTATTGCTCAGGATGTATGCTCTCCCATTGAGTACGAGGGCGATATCCACTATATCTTCCACGCAGCAGGTGCCGCAAGTCCCTATTTTATCAAGAATGACCCTACAGGTATTATTTCTGCAAACACAACAGGTACAGTAAATATCCTGGAACTTGCAAAGAAAAAGAATGTTATCAATATCATCTATCCTTCAACCCGCGAGATTTACGGCAAGGTTGAGGGTGTAGAGTTTATCAAAGAAACCGATATGGGTGTTTTTGATCCCCTTGAGGCTCGTTCCTGCTATCCCGAGAGTAAACGTATTGCAGAAACAATCCTCAGAAGCTACAACGTTCAGTTCGGTATTCCTTTTACTGTGCTGAGAATTGCTCATTCTTATGGTCCCGGCATGATTATCGATAATGACGGCAGAGTTATGTCTGACTTTATCAACGATGCTGTAAACAGCCGCAACATTGTCCTGAAAAGTGAGGGACTTGCTCTCAGAGCATTCTGCTATGTTACCGATGCAGTAGCCGCAATCTTCGTTACAATGCTTATGGGCGGATGCTGTGAGGCATATAACCTTGCCAACGAAACCGAGCCTGTTCCCATCCGCGATGTGGCACAGATGCTTGCAGATTTATTCCCTGAGAGAAATATTAAGGTTATCTTTGATATTGCAAAGGATACAGGCGCATATTGCAACTATGCCCGTGTTGGTCTTGATACAGCCAAACTGGAGGCTCTCGGCTGGAAGCCTCAGGTTAAACTCCGCGAGGGTTTGAGAAGAACTGTTATCAGTTTTGATTGAGATAATCCCTGCATAAATTTTTATGAAAGGTTGGTGTTAAAGTGAGCCTTTATATCAGAGTACGCAACAAACTTTTTCCGAAAAGTGAAGTTGTAAAAAGATATAAATATGCTTTGAAGCAGAATCCTGAAATCCGCGTACTTCTGGCAGGACTTATGCAGAGCACCAATCTTGGAGACGGAGTAATCAGCGATTGTGTTGAGTACCTTATCCGTAAGGTGTCAGAAGAAAATAAAATCAAAAAAGTCAAAGTCAACACCCGTGATATAAGAAAGGACAAAAGCAGCGCAAAACTTGCCGCTGTACGCAACAGCGACCTTGTGATTATCCCCGGCGGTGGAATGATAAAATATCAGGTGGAGAATCTGCCTGTAGCGCTGGAGCGTGTTATGTCCCGGGCTGAGCATTATGGTATTCCTGTAATGTTCAACGCAGTTGGTGTGGAGGGCTATGATATTGAGGACGAGGGCTGCAGACTTCTTCTTGATATGCTGTCCCGCTATTGTGTCAAAAAAATCACCAGCCGCGATTATGCGGATTTTCTCAATGAGAATTATCTTAAAGGTGATATTAAGGCTACCCGTGTGGCAGACCCTGCAGTATGGGCGGCAGAAGCCTACGATATCACCAAGGATGCCGATTCTCAGATTGTGGGGCTGGGTATAGCCAGAGCAGGACTTTTTGAGGACTACGGAACTTCCTGTTCAAAAGAAGAACTCCTTGAACTGTGGAGCGGAATTATCAGAATCCTTGATAAAAATAATATTAAGTGGAAACTTTTTACCAACGGATTCCGAAAGGATGAGGACTTTCTCCGAGAACTGGCAGAATATATTGGCAGAGCAGATGAACTTGAAGAAATCTCTGTTCCCACACCGGTTACTCCCCGTGAACTTGCAGAGGGTATCTCTCAATTCAAGGGTATCATTGCCTGTCGTATGCACGCCAATATCATAGCCTACTCAATGGGTATTCCCTGTGTGGGACTTGTGTGGAACGATAAACTCAGGTTTTTTGGGGAGAGTATCGGATGCAGTAAGCAGTTTGTTGAGAGGGACAAATTCTCTCCCAAATATGTTACCGATGTGTTCTTTGAGGCAATGGAAAAAGGCTTTGACGAAGATATCCTTGAGAGAGAGAAGAAGAGTGCATACGAGAGTATTGCGGGCCTCTTTGTGCCATACGCAAAGGGGATTATAGATTGCAGACGCCGTGACCTTACCAATATAAAACTTGTGTGCTACGGGGCACCCAATCTTGAGTCCGATAAACTCAACAGAGAATTCTTTGAGAACTGCGTGGACTATTTTGTGTCTGACGATGACTCACTTGTAGGTACACAATGCCTTTCAAGACCTGTGTACAGTACGCAGGTGTTAAGGAAGAAACTCTTTGGTAGAAGACCTTTTGTGATTATCAGCGAGACCATCGACTATACCCCCGCCGCAAAAACTCTTATGACAATGGGCTACAAAGAGCGTTTTGATTTTACCAATATGCATTCTTATAAAAGATATGTGTTCAAAAAAGGCGATGTGTTTACAGATATATCTGCTCCAAAAAATCAATAAAGTGAATATAAATAAAAACAGCAGTCTCAACCGTTTTGGTAAAGACTGCTGTTGTTTTTTTGTGTTTTAGTTTTCGCTGTCTGCCTGGGGATAAAGCTCCTCAACAACATACTTGCTGACAGAGTAGTTGTGGCTGTGCTTTCTTCTGATTCTGGGTTTGTAGTCTTCCATGGTGCAACCTGAGAAGATAATCTTGTCCTTGTCAACAGAGTGACAAACTCTCTTGTTCACAGGGGGTAACTCCATATAGTCGCCGAACATGTGAGTAAGGAATGTGTGATACTCAGAGGGAGCTCTGAATGTGTGACCTTCAAACTCCATATCAACACCCTCGCCCCACCACTTTGCAGGGCAGACCTCCTGAGGAAATCCGTGGAAACCGCTGAGGGATGCAAGGTAGTTTTTCTTCTTGCCCATAGCGTTTGCAAGTTTACCCAAAGATGCTCTCAGCCAAAGGAGGAAGCCCTTGGGGAGAATAGCCTGAAGAATTCTGAAGAACCAGATGAAAGGCATCTTGGAGTTTTTGTAGAGAGGTTCACCTGTTTTTGACTTGGAACAAATCAAACCGATAAGACAGGTGAAAGCCTTGAAAAAGAACTTCTGAGCTGTCTTGTTATCGGGAACATAGTCAAGAGGGAAGATGTCAATAAAAATACCCTTGTGCAGAGTTGTATGCTCAAACTTGTTCTCGCCGAAGTAAGTACCTGTTCTGCGGAGCTTTGCATAGTAGAAGTAGCAACCTTTGTCTGTGCCTCTTGTCTGTATAAAAAGGTCCTCAGGGAGTTCATCCTTTGCAATCTTCATAAACTTGTCAAAGTCTGGTCTTGGCATTGAGATATCTATATCATCATCCCAGGGGATAAATCCCTTGTGACGAACTGCGCCGATAAGTGTACCGCCAACCATATAGTATCTCAGGTTGTGCTTTCTGCAGATTTTATCAACCTCAATAAGAATGTCAAGTTCTGCAAGTTGTAACTGTCTGAGAAGTTTTTTGTTTTCAACACTTTCTTTGATTGATTCTGAGAGTTCAGCCTCAAGCATAGCTCTGAGTTCGTCTTCAGAACAATCCTCATCAAGTGCGGCAGATATAACTGATGTTGCTGTTTGTGTAGCAGCAGCAACAAGTGCATCATAGTTAGCAGTTTCTATATTTGCCATAGAATTCAACTCCGTTTCTCATTGTATATAATCAGATTGTTTTTAATTTAACAACAACATTATACAAGAATTGAGTTCTTAATACAATCAGTTTTCGCAATTTCGGAGATTTAGTTATTGTTTACAGTTAGAACCCTTCGGAATTGTGCAAATTTACAACAGAACCATTTGCTGTTTTTATCTGAATAAGGATGGCTGCTTCAGACAATAATAAAGTCGGAGGTGCTATCTTTAATATGAGAAGATACAGTTATCATAAGAATAAAAAGACACGTAAGGAGAAAGTTGGATTCTTCACAGCCTTTTCTGTCTGCATTATCGCTGTTGCACTTGCATTGTGGTCAACATACGCAAGTATAGGTGGTTTCGATAATCAGAATATAGAATCAGAACCCACATATATTGCAACTATGGAACCTGTCACCGAAGCGGTAAATAATCAGGTTACAGGTATCACCGTAACAGATGTACAGGAAGAAACAACCGAAACAGAATGGGTGGAACCTGAAACGGAAACAACTGAGGAGCCTGCAACAGAAGTTCCCTACACAGGTGAAAACGGAAGTCTACAGACTATACTTCAGGTTTCTGCAAGTCTTGATTATCCTGTTGCCTCAGGTAAGATAACAAAAGAGTATTCCGAGGACGCAGTATATAACAAAACAATGGGGGATTACCGCGCCCATACAGGTGTGGATTTCGAAGCGGATATCGGCGATAATATCGTTGCTATGTCCGAGGGAGTAGTGGATAGTGTTTATACCGATGAAATGTTCGGCACTGTTATAAAAATCACCCATGGTAATTTCTCAATATACTATTGCGGAGTTTCCGACCATATATATTGCCAGCAGGGTGACGAGATTAACCGCGGCGATATTATAGGTAAAGTTGGCGAGATTCCCTCAGAAAAAGAGGATGGTATGCATCTGCATATCGAGGTGAAAGTAGGAGACAAAACCATCGATCCCCTCACGGTAATCGGAAGCAACAGGTAATAAGCTTATAAATCTGTTAATATAATTCTATATAGTCAAAGTCCCCCTTGCTCTAAAAGGGGGAAGAATGTTTTAGTTGTTTAGAGGGATTCTCTACACGAGCCTCCCTTGCCCTAAAGGGAGGTGTCTTTTGGCAAATCCAAAAGACGGAGGGATTCTCTACACGAGCCTCCTTTGCCTTAAAGGGAGGTGTCTTTTGGCGTATCCAAAAGACGGAGGGATTCTCTACACGAGCCTCCCTTGCCTTAAAGGGAGGTGTCTTTTGGCGAATCCAAAAGACGGAGGGATTTTCTATATAATAATCTGTCCTGCCCCCGTTTCGTTTCAGGGGCAAAAACATCGGCAAAGAGGAATCTTAACTCTCTGCCGGTGTTTTCTTTTTCCTGTAAGGAAACTTTGTCTGCTCAAAAAATAAAAGCCGCTTAGTTACAAGCGGCTTTCCTTATAAATTATCTTTCGCTGTGGTGCCATTCTTCATCAGCAAAAATCATATCATCAATGTCACCTGAGCAGAAAATTCCAAACTTCATTCCCTCACCTCCAGAAAACAAAATAACTTTTATATTATATGTTATGGAGATTGCGGTTATTACCGAAGTTTGCAGTTTTATTAAAATAAACTCAGCCTTTAATTTCAAGGTAGGCTGTAATAAGTTTAACAGCCTGTTCGGGAGTAAGGTTGGAACTGTCAATAGAAAGGTGGTAGTTCTGAGCAAACCCCCACTTCTGTCCTGAGTAGAAACTGTAGTAGTTTGCACGAACCTTGTCTGTCTTGTTTACAATCTGTTCAGCACGGTTCTTCTGAACATTGTGAATTTCAATTGCTCTCTTCTTGCGGTACTCAATGTCTGCGTGAATAAAGATGTTAACGCAATCATCTCTGTCCTTGAGAACATAATCAGCACATCTGCCTACAATAACGCAGGGGCCTTCCTCAGCCAGTTTTTTGATTATCTGATGCTGAAGGATATAAAGTCTGTCGTTGATGGGTAGTTCACTGTTGTTTGCAAAACTGCTGCCAAAACTATATAGGCCCATAGAAAGAGAGTAAAGCAGACTGTTTGTAGCTCTCTCGTCAACATTTTTGAAAACTTCTGCGTCCATACCGCTTTCCTTCGCTGCAATGGAAATGAGTTCTTTGTCATAGAAAGGGATACCCAGGGACTCAGCAAGAGCTTTGCCGATTTCTCTGCCGCCACTGCCGAACTGTCTGCCGATTGTGATTATATATTTATTGCTCATAATAGCCTCCTATATATACTTAAATATAATATATAATATAATATCATATATTAATATAAAAATCACTACTTTTGCGTGATAAAATTCATATTTGTAAAAGGTTGACAAAAACAAGGATTAAAAATTATGTAAAGAATATAAGAGCAAATGATATAGATGTCTGAATAAACTAATCAGTTTACGGGGAAATTATAAATAAACAAGGAAATAAAGTCCAAAAACTGATAGAAATACTATCAAAAGCAAAAAACTTTGAGAAAAATATTATGAAAAAAACCAGTGTTTATCGGTGTTTCAGAACTTTGTTCAAAAAAACTTAAAAAATTTTTAAAAAAATGCTTGACTTTTGAGGCGCCATGTTGTAGAATAACTCTTGCGCTGATGAGAGCGGCCCCCACAAAGGGCCAAACGAAAACAGCCAAAGGACATTGAAAATTGAACAACAAGATTAATTTGGAACCCGTAATTTATTTGAGATTAGTACTCAAAAAGTTAC
>SVPX01000035.1 GCA_015065665.1 Oscillospiraceae bacterium
CGGTTGCCAGTGTGTTGACGTTGTTGAGGATATCGCAAGAAAACGTGCTTGTGAGCTTTTCGGCGCAGAACACGCAAATGTACAGCCCCACTCAGGTGCACAGGCTAACCTTGCTGTTTACTTTGCAATTCTTGAGCCCGGCGACACAGTTATGGGTATGAGCCTTGCAGAGGGTGGTCACTTGACACACGGTTCACCTGTTAATATGTCCGGTAAGATTTACAACTTCGTACCCTACGGCGTTGACCCCGAGACACATGTTATCGACTATGACAAGGTTCTTGAGATTGCCAAGGAGTGCAAACCCAAGCTCATCGTTGCAGGTGCTTCTGCATATCCCAGAGTAATCGACTTTGCTAAGTTCAGAGAAATCGCAGACCAGGTTGGCGCATATCTTATGGTTGATATGGCTCACATTGCAGGTCTTGTTGCTGCAGGTGTTCATCCCAATCCTGTTCCTTACTGCGACTTTGTTACAACTACAACTCACAAGACTCTCAGAGGTCCCAGAGGCGGTCTTATCCTCTGCAAAGAGGAGTTCGCAAAGGCGGTGGACAAGGCTATCTTCCCCGGCTCTCAGGGTGGTCCTCTTGAGCATATTATTGCTGCTAAGGCAGTTTGCTTCGGTGAGGCTCTCAGTGATGACTTCAAGACTTATGGCGAGAACATCGTAAAGAACTGCAAGGCTCTGGCTGATGCACTTATCGCTCGCGGTCACAAGCTTGTCAGCGGCGGCACAGACAATCACCTGCTTCTCCTTGACCTTCGTGATTCTGATATCACAGGTAAAGAACTTGAGGCAAGACTTGACGAGGTTAACATCACAGTTAACAAGAACACAGTTCCCAACGAGCCCAGAAGCCCCTTCATCACAAGCGGTATCCGTATTGGTACTGCTGCTGTTACAACTCGTGGCTTCGGTGTTGAGGAAATGGAGAAGATTGCAGAACTTATCACAATGGTAATCGAGGACTTCGAGGGCAACAAAGAGAAGTGTATTGCTGAGGTTAAGGCAATCTGCGACAAGTATCCTCTTTACGCATAATCAGTATTTATCAGATATAAGTATCTTTTTTGATACGTGTGATTGGAGTGGATGTTATGTCATCACCTCTTGCTGATAGAATCCGTCCCGAAAGTCTTGATGATATAGTAGGGCAGAAGCATTTACTGGCTGAGGGCAAACCTCTCAGACGGATTATCGAGAGCGGCGAAATTCCAAACCTGATATTTTATGGACCGTCCGGCGTGGGTAAAACCACGCTGGCGACTTATATTGCCAGAAAAACCAACAAGACTCTGAAAAAACTCAATGGTACCACCGCTTCAACTGCTGATATCCGTGCAGTTGTGCAGGAACTTGATACTTTTGCAGGGTTCGGCGGAATTCTTCTGTATCTTGATGAGATTCAGTACTTCAATAAAAAACAACAGCAGACTCTCTTAGAGTTTATTGAGGACGGCAGAATCACCCTGATTGCTTCCACCACTGAGAATCCCTATTTTTATGTATACAATGCTATTCTTTCCCGTTCTACAGTGTTTGAGTTTAAGCCGGTTGAGGCCTCTGACCTTGAGCCTGCGGTAAGACGTGCGGTGAGAATCCTCTGTGAGGAAAAAGGGGAGAATATTGAGATTACAGATGAGGCAGTAAAGCATATCTGTAATTCCTGTGGGGGAGATGTGAGGAAATCCCTCAATGCGGTTGAACTCTGCGCACTTACAGCCCAGGAGTCTGAGGGCGTTAAAACCATTGATATAGAAATTGCAAGGGAACTTGCTCAGAAGAGCGCTTTTCGTTATGACAGAGACGGTGACGAGCATTACGATGTTATCTCTGCTTATCAGAAGAGTATGCGTGGCTCTGATGCAGACGCGGCTCTCCATTATCTGGCAAGACTTCTTATGGCAGGAGATCTGCCCTCGGCGTGTCGCAGACTTATGGTCTGTGCCTGTGAGGATGTGGGACTTGCATATCCCCAGATTATTCCCATTGTGAAGTCTTGTGTAGATATTGCACAGGCAGTTGGATTGCCTGAGGCAAGGCTACCTTTGGCAGATGCGGTGCTTCTTGTGTGTCTTGCGCCCAAGTCAAACTCTGCTCACGATGCAATTGCTGCTGCCTTTGCTGATGTTGAGGCAGGTAAGGCAGGTCCTGTGCCAAGAAATCTTCAGAATAAGCACTTTGATGGTGCGGACAATACAAATCCCGGACAGTTTTATCAGTATCCTCATTCTTTCCCTGACCATTATGTGCCTCAGCAGTATTTACCTGATAACCTTACAGGGGCAAAATACTATGAATTCGGTGATAATAAGAATGAACAGGCATTCAAGACATACTGGGAAAGAATTAAGGGTAAGTATGGTATGTAGTTCTGAAAATATATAATCATAAATTTTGACCATAAACACAGCACTTTTCTATGAGTGCTGTGTTTTTATGTGGGGAAAAGTGATTTTCTGTTTTTTCTTCGGATAAAATAAATTAATATTGATGGCAAATTTTTGTTGTTGCTCAAAAATCCCTTGTATAGTGGATTTGTTTGTTTTTTATAATAATACGTGATTTTTGATGCAGGATAAAAAAAGACTATATATCATCACCAAAAGTGGAACGAAAACATTGTATAATAATAAAACGCAATATTTCTGTATAAGAAAAATAAAATTTAAAGTGTTTTGTATAATGTATATGAGTGGTAGTATGTGGTAGAATTATCGCATATTACGAATATTACTTCCAAAGAAGGAGGAGTTATTATGGTAAGAAGAAAGCATAGATTGATGTCTATGATTCTGACAGTTCTTATGGTTCTGTCTGTTGTAACTATCGCAACAGTATCCGTAAGCGCAGCATCAGGGGACACAGTCTTTTGCCAGAACGACAAGAACTGGGGCGAAGTCTACTGCTACATGTGGACTGACGACTCCAACAAGAATGCCCAGTGGCCCGGTGTTAAGATGACAAAGGGTGAGGGTAACCTCTGGTCTTATACTGTTACCGGTGATTGGGGAAACATCATCTTCAATAACGGCAGCGGTGATCAGACAGCGGACATGACTCATCAGGGTAACGGCAGTTGCTACAACAACGCAAACGGCAGCTGGTCAAAGGTGGATGTTCCCACTAATCCTACAGATCCTGATCCTACACCCGGTCCCACAAATCCCAATCCCCCTGTACCTCCTACACCTACAGATAAAAATGTAGTTTACTGTAGGAATACTGCAGGCTGGGGTTCTGTAAGTGTTTATATGTGGAACTCCGAAGAGGATAAAATCAGTGCATGGCCCGGTAAGACTGCTACAAACGTTGGTGATAATGTCTGGATGCTGGAGTATGACAAGTCTTATGCAAAGATCATCTTCAACAATGGCTCAGGTACACAGACAGATGACCTGACACATCCCGGCTCAGGCTATATCTATGACAACTCTACAGGCAAATGGGATGTTTATGATCCCACAATGCTCCGTATTGTAAGCGCAACAGCAACTCCTGAATCACCTCAGTACACAGGTGTAGAGGTAAAACTCTCCATTGAGGCTTTAGGTGGCGAGGGTGACCTGCTCTATAAATTCTCCGCAGGTTCAACTGTTATCAGCGATTATTCTGCTAACAACACAGTAACATGGACTCCCACAACTGCAGGTACTTTTACAATCAAGTACGAAGTTAAGGACGAGGCAGGTAACACAAAGTCTGAGACAGCTTCCTACACAGTAAAGGATATTGCTGCTGAGAAGGCTCCTGTTCTCCAGAAGATTACTGTTACTCCCTCCAACGCCGCTAAGAACGAGATTCAGAAGGGTAAAGAGGCTACTATCGACATCACAGCAGGTGGCGGTAAGACAGGCACAAACCTTCTCTTCTACAAGATCAAGATTACTGATCCCGCAGGTAAGACAGCAAACGTTCCTTACTACACAACAAAGGATGTTTATAAGTTCACTCCTGCTGCTACAGGTACATACACAATTGAAGTTTCCGTTCAGAACTCTGACAATACAACAGAGGTAAGAGAATACGAGTACAAGTGCGTAGATACTATGACTCCCGATGATAACCTCTCCCTTTCTCTCAAGAAGACAGGTGCAGAAGAGGTTGATTCTACTGTAACAGTTACTGCAAGTGCTGCAGGCGGTAAGGCTCCCTACACATATCAGTTCAAACTGAATGGTCAGATTGTTAAGGCTTACTCTTCTGCTACATCCTACGGTGTACAGATTACAAAAGCAGGTTCTTATACTGTTGAAGTAACAGTTAAGGATGCCGCTGGCAAGACAGTATCTGATACAGTTACATTCCAGGTTGCTTCTCAGGTTGATCCCGGTGAGTATCTGAAGGGTGACTCTGACGGCGACAGAGAAGTTAACATCAAGGATGCAACTTGCATCCAGAAGCACATTGCTCAGATTCTTACAATCGACAGCAAGTGCATGAAGAATGCAGATGTTGATGGTGATAGTGATATCACAATCAAGGATGCAACAATGATTCAGAAACATATCGCAGGTATAGATGTAAATTGGTAAGGAGGAAATGAAAATGAGTAAACTCAGAAGAATAAGTGCTTTTATACTCGTTTTTATCCTTACTTTATCTATCGGCATAGTAGGTATCAGCGCAGCTTCCGAGGAGGTAGCAGAGGTTGCAGGTGCATCTGATAAGCCCGGCATCACTGTTTACTTCAAGAGTGAAGATGTTGTTCCCTATATCTATTACTGGAACGCTCTTCCTCAGAATCTTGAGGTTGAGTATCCCGGCGTTAAGATGACTCCTGCTCCTGAGCAGGAAGGCGGAAACTGGTATAAATACACATTTGAAGATTCCACAAAAATCAATATGCTCTTCACAGATGGTACTGCTGAGCTTGACGGTCAGCTTTCCACTGAACTTACACGCACATCCGGTGAGTGGTGGTACAAAAATGGCAAGTGGCGTAGTAATAACCCCGACCTGCCCGATGAATATGATCCCTCCGATATGCGTGAAGATACAATCTACTTTGTAATCACAACCCGTTTCTATGATGGCGACAAGGGTAACAATGTTCATTGCTGGGACGATGGTAAGGCTAACAACCCTGACTCCGACCCTGCATGGCGTGGTGACTTCAAAGGCCTTGCAGAAAAGCTGGATTACATCAAAGCTCTGGGCTTCTCTGCTATCTGGATTACTCCCGTAGTTGAGAACGCATCAGGTTATGACTATCACGGATATCATGCAATGGACTTCTCCAAGGTTGATGTTCGTTACGAGTCTGATGACTTTACATACGAAGACCTTATTGCAGCTGCTCACGATAAGGATATGAAGATTATCCAGGACGTTGTATGGCAGCACACAGGTAACTTTGGTGAGGCATTCTTCTGTCCTATCTTTACAAAGGATTACAATGCAGACCTCTCAAATCTTGAGGAAAGTATGATTCCTACAGATTTACTCCTTGAGGAATGTGGTGTTTCAACTCCTGCAGAGTATTGGGCGCTCAAACCTCAGGTTCAGTATGACTCACGTCTTAATCTGATGAAGAACACTTCTTCTGCTGCAGGTGGAAACAACTCCACAGGTACACATCCCGATGATGTGGATTACGGTATGCAGAAGGTTTCTACAGATTCCAAGTATAATCCCAAGAACTACTTCCATACAGGTTACTTCCAGAGTCTTAACTGGGACGACTGGACCTGTAAGTACTGTCAGATTGCAGGTGACTGCGTTGACCTCAACACAGAAAACCCCGCAGTTGCTGACTACATTGTAAAGGCTTATTCCGAGTATCTTGAGATGGGTGTTGATGGTTTCCGTGTTGATACTGTCCGCCATATCTCCAGACTTGCTCTGAACACAATGTACAACGATGCTATCAACGATGCTGCCAAGGATGCAGGTAACCCCAACTTCTATATGTTTGGTGAAATCTGCTGTCGTTACAGCCAGGTATGGTATCGTGACCACGCTTGTGAGTCTGTTCAGTTCTACACATGGGACGAGCCTGACACATCCCTTACTTCCAAGTGGAACACAAACGTTAATGCAACTGCTGAGCAGATTAACGAGAATATGAATCTTACATTCGACCACTACAAGAAGTATGACAGCGTAAACGGTCAGCCCACATCTACAAACGCATTCTTAAGCGGTATCGATTACCATACTCCCGACTATTCCAAGTCCTCAGGTATGGGTGCTATCGACTTCCAGATGCATTGGTGCTTTGATAGTGCAGGCGGTGCTTTTGGTGTTGCAAAGGCTGCTGACAAGTACTACAACGACTCCACATGGAATGTTGTTTATGTTGAGTCTCACGACTATGCTCCCGACAACAGCCAGAAGACAAGATTCACTGGTTCTGCTCAGACATGGGCAGAAAATCTGAGCCTTATGTTCACCTTCCGCGGAATCCCCTGCCTCTACTACGGCGGTGAGGTTCAGTTCAAGGCAGGTGTACAGATTGACGTTGGTCCCAATGCTCCTCTTGAGGAGACAGGCCGTGCTTACTTCGGTGACTACCTTGAGGGTACAGTTACAGCATCCGACTTCTCAGAGTACACAGCTTCCGGTAAGGTTGCAGATACTCTCAACAGTCCTCTTTCCAAGCACATCTCAAAGCTTAACGCTGTTCGTCGTGCCGTTCCTGCTCTGCAGAAGGGTCAGTACACAGTTGACTCCAAGTATGTATCAGGTAATATGGCATATATCCGCCGCTTTACTGATGCAAGAGAAGGCATCGACAGCCTTGCTCTTGTAACCGTTTCCAGCGGCGCAACATTCAAGGGCATCCCCAACGGCAAGTATATTGACGCTGTTACAGGTGATGTTCAGAATGTTACAAACGGAACACTTACTGTTCCTTCTATCGGTACTGCAAACGCAAGAGTTTATGTTTGTTGTGCATCCGGTTTCACAGGCATCAATGGTGCAATTGGTGAAACAACAGGTCTTACTTATCTTAAGTGATTTCCACTTGTATTCAGATACACCGCAGAACCATATCTCTGTGGTGTATCTCAGGGGAAATCCCTGCGATTGCCTTTTAAGGCAAAAATAATAAGCCTTTAAAGGCAACTGATTCTTAAGAAAAGGAGGATTGATACCATGAAGCATATTAAGTCAATTGTTGCACTGGTTCTTTGTCTTGCGATCTGCCTTGGCGTAGGTGTTATCTCTGCTTTTGCAGCAGAGCAGGATGTTGCTGAGACAGGTGCAGCAGGTATCACAGTCCATTACTATTACGAGGGCGGCACTCCCTATATCTACTATTGGAATGCCCTGCCCAAGAACCTGGAGACTACATATCCCGGTGTTAAGATGACTGCTGATGCAGCATCCGGTGCAAACTGGTATAAGTACACATTCAGTGATTCTGCCAAAATCAATCTTATGTTCACAAACGGTACAAGCACTCTGTCCGGTCAGCTTACACCTGAGCTTACTCGTCAGACAGGTGACTGGTACTACAAGAACAATAAGTGGAGCAAGTCTCCCAACCCCACTCCTAACGAGCGCGGTGATTTCCGTGAGGAGTCCATCTACTTCATCATCACAACCCGTTTCTATGATGGTGACAAGGGTAACAACGTTCACTGCTGGGATGACAAACAGGCTAACAACCCCGATTCTGACCCTGCATGGCGCGGTGACTTCAAGGGTCTGGCTGAAAAGCTCGATTACATCAAGGCACTTGGTTTCTCCGCTGTATGGATTACTCCCGTAGTTGAGAATGCATCAGGTTACGACTATCACGGCTACCATGCATTCGACTTCGGTAAGGTAGACCCCAGATACGAATCTTCTGACTTTACATACCAGGATCTTATTGATGCTGCACACGAGAAGGATATGAAGATTGTACAGGACGTTGTTTGGAACCACACAGGTAACTTCGGCGAGAAGTGGCTTGAAGAGCTCTTTACAAAGGAGTACGATTCAATCCAGGACCTTGGCGATGCAAGTTGTATGGTAGTTAAGCCCGGTTCTATCCTTGCAAAGACATATCCTAACTATGATAACGAGCAGCCCGGTGAGCAGTTCCAGCTCAGACTTGACTGTCTTAAGTCTCACAGAAGCGGTCCTTCAAGCGGTCTCAACAAGCTTGAGCATTACCACCGCGAGACAGGTATGGGTTACGAATCTCCCATTGAGCAGCAGGGTTCAATGGCAGGTGACTGTGTAGATATCAACACAGAGAACAATGCAGTTGCAGAGTACATCACCAATACATACCTTGAGTATGTTGATATGGGTGTTGACGCATTCCGTCTTGATACAGAGAAGCACATCAACCGCTGGACTCTGAATAGCGCATACTTCCCCAAGTTCACAGGCATCAAGAACTTCTACATCTTCGGTGAGGTTTGTTCTCGTGTTCGTGAGACATGGAACCACAACATTCCTTCTTCCTCTCCTGCTTTCTTCACATGGAAGGAAACAGACAGCAAGTGGATTGGCAACTGGGATACATCAGATCCCACAGCTAACATCCAGAAGTCTATCAACCACTACGAGGCATACAACAATCCCAATGGTGCTCCTACATCTTCTAACGCATTCCTGAATAGTGGTCTCAAATACCACACACCTGATTATTCCAAGGCAAACGGTACAGGCGTTATTGACTTTACAATGCATTGGAACTTTGAGGATGCACGTAATGCTGTAAGAGCAGGTTACGCTGAGGACCAGTACATCAACGACTCCACATGGAACGTTATGTATGTTGACTCTCACGACTACGGTCCTGACGGTATGGAGAAGACAAGATATTCTAAGGGCACACAGGCTTGGGCTGAGAACCTTAACCTTATCTTCACATTCCGTGGAATTCCCTGCCTCTACTACGGTTCAGAGGTAGAGTTTGCTAAGGATATGCCTATTGATGTTGGTCCTAACCAGCCTCTTTCTACAACAGGTCGTGCTTACTTTGGTGACTATATCGAGGGTTCTGTTACTGCAACAGACTTTGCTAAGTACACAGCATCCGGTAAGGTTGCAGATACACTTAACAAGCCCCTTGCAAAGCACATCCAGAAGCTTAACGCTATCCGTCACGCTGTTCCTGCTCTCCAGAAGGGTCAGTACGCAAAAGGCAGCGGCGAGCTCTCTTACATCCGCCGTTATACAGGTGAAGGCGTAGACAGCCTTGCATGTGTAGCAATCACAGACGGTGCAACATTCTCAGGACTTCCCAACGGCAAGTACATCGATGCTGTTACAGGTGATGTTAAGAATGTTACAAACGGTACTCTTTCTGTTAGCCAGCTTGGTCAGGGTAACATGAGAGTTTACGTTTGCTGTGCATCAGGATTCACAGGTATCTCCGGTGCAATCGGACCTTCCGGTCAGACTTACCTTAAATAATTCCTGTTCAGATAAATACTGAATAATCAGACAGCGTATCGGCTAAAACCGATACGCTGTTTTTGTATGTTATACACCGGAGCAGAACAGGATATATAGTGGGGATTTGCTCTTTTTGAACAAGCGGTTGTTCTGCGTAAAAAATGAATACTGTTTTTTGTGCAATTCGATAATACTAATGTTTGTAAAAAGTATTGCAGTTTTGAAACTTTTGTAGTATAATCATTGATGACGAGAAGAATCTCGAGAGAAATTTTTAGGAGGTAATCCCAATGATTAAGAAAATCCTTTGCCTTGCTATGGCTCTTGTACTCGTAGCAAGCATGGCTGTTATCGGCGTTTCCGCTGCAGATGACACCAAGATCTACTTCGAAGTTCCTTCTGATTGGAACAACTACACATCCATCTACTGCCACGTTTGGCCTGTTGGCGGCGACGCTTTCTACAACTGGCAGTCCAAGAAAGAGAAGTGCACAGACGAGGGTAACGGTATCTACTCTTATGATACAACTAAGCTCTCCGGCTTCGGCGCAGGCGCATACTGCGTAATCTTCTCTGCAAACACAGGTATGCAGACATACGACACAGTATTCTCCACAGCATGTCTCGGCGACACAGTTTACTGTGACGGTACAAAGTTCGAGAATCCCGAGGATTCCAACAAGACAGCAGTAGCAGCATACTGGAAGGGTCAGCCCAAGTCTTCTTTCGGTCCTGTTCTTGCTATCACATCTATCGGTAACGTTGTAGGTAACGTTCCTGTTCAGGATGTTAAGACAATGTTCACAGACTTCATCACAGGCACAAAGCTTGACAGCGCAAGAACTTACTCCGGTAAGGACGATCAGGCTATCATTGATGATACAGCTAAGGCTCTTGGTCTCGGCCAGGATACAATCGAGCAGCTCATCAAGGATGCTGGCAAGACAGCTGAGATCAAGTGGACAAAGGCTGAGTCTAAGGCAGAGGTTAAGGACGATACAACAAAGGTTCCTAACCCCAGCACAGCAGCTACAGGTCAGGAGACAACAATCGTTTACATTGCTATCGCTATGATGCTCGCATCTGCAGCAGTTGTATTCTTCGCACGCAAGAAGAGAGTTACTGAGTAATCAATAACTTAAACGATTACAGATTCTTTATAGAATAACACAAACCTCCCAAGGTTAAACTTGGGAGGTTTATTTTTGTAAGAGGTAATTTTAGCAGGGAATGTTCCCAGGGGGCGGCGCCATAACGCCCCGATTAGCCTTCTCCTTAAGAGGAGGTGTTTGTTTGGTGAATACCTATATCTATTACATCTTGCGTTTTGTGGAGGCTTTTGATGATAAAAAACAGGACACTATAAATTATAGTGTCCTGTTGCTGTGTTTATTAAAGTTTTATCTGATTAATTAAATCAGAATGCACACTTCTCTGTAAGGTAAGCGGGAAGGTCTGCAATAGGCATTCTTACCTGCTCCATTGTGTCACGGTCACGAACAGTAACACAGTTATCCTCAAGAGATTCAAAGTCATAGCAGATTGAGAAGGGAGTACCGATTTCGTCCTGACGGCGGTATCTCTTACCGATTGAACCTGCATCGTCAAACTCAACGGGGAAGTACTTGGAGAGCATATCTGCAACTTCCTCTGCCTTCTCAGAGAGTTTCTTGGAGAGGGGAAGAACTGCTGCCTTGAAAGGTGCGAGGGCAGGGTGGAGACGAAGCACTACTCTTGTGTCACCCTCGGATACTTCTTCCTCGTCATAGGCCTCTGTGATGATTGAGAGGAAAAGTCTCTCAACACCAAGGGAGGGCTCGATAACATAGGGGATGTAACGGCTGTTGTCTGTGGGGTCAAAGTACTCCATAGACTTACCGGATACTGTCTGATGCTGTGTCAGGTCGTAGTCAGTTCTGTCTGCAATACCCCACAGTTCACCCCAACCAAAGGGGAAGAGGTACTCAAAGTCAGTAGTTGCCTTGGAATAGAAGCAAAGTTCCTCAGCAGAGTGGTCACGGAGTCTGAGGTTTTCTTCCTTAATGCCCAGAGAGTACAGGAAGTCACGGCAGAAGCTGCGCCAGTAATCGAACCACTCAAGGTCTGTGCCGGGTTTGCAGAAGAACTCAAGCTCCATCTGCTCGAACTCACGAACGCGGAAGATGAAGTTACCGGGTGTGATCTCGTTACGGAAAGATTTACCGATCTGAGCAACACCGAAGGGAACCTTCTTACGGCTTGTGCGCTGGATGTTCTGGAAGTTTACAAAGATACCCTGAGCTGTCTCGGGACGGAGATAGATTTCGCTCTTGCTGTCCTCGGTAACACCCTGGAAAGTCTTGAACATAAGGTTGAACTGACGGATATCTGTGAAGTTGTGCTTACCGCAGTTGGGGCATGGAATGCTGTGGTCCTTGATGTACTGCATCATTTCCTCGTTGCTCCAACCTGCAACATTTGTGCCGTCAAAGTCCTCGATAAGATTATCTGCTCTGTGACGAGTCTTACACTCCTTACAGTCCATAAGGGGGTCGGAGAAACCGCCAAGGTGACCGGATGCAACCCATGTCTGAGGATTCATAAGGATTGCAGAGTCAAGAGCAACGTTGTACTTGTTCTCCTGAACGAACTTCTTAATCCAGGCATTTTTGATGTTAGCCTTAAGTACTGCACCAAGGGGGCCGTAGTCCCATGTGTTTGCAAGACCGCCGTAAATCTCAGAGCCGGGATATACGAAACCTCTGCCTTTGCAAAGTGCAACGATTTTTTCCATTACTTTTTCTGTATTCTTCATAACTGTACCTCCGTATCTGTCAAAATACAATACTTTAATATAGTAATACAATAATGAAAAAATGTCAACTGAAAAGGGGCAATATTGTGATAATAACTGTATTTTGAGGAAAGGTGATACCCTGTTTTGCTTTTAACTGCAAAAACTCCGTGCAACCCTTAATTATGTTGACTTGAAATACTCCCTGTGCTATTATTAAGTTATGAAATTACCCTTTATCTCTATGAGGTGGCTGTATGAATTTCAAGGCAAAGATATTATCAGAATCAGATATTGACAGAATCCTTATCCGTATTGCTCATCAGATTTGTGAGAAGAACAGCGGTATTGATAATCTGTGCCTTATCGGTATCCGCACCCGCGGAGTGCCTCTTGCAAAGAGACTATCCGAGTATATCGGAAGAATCGAGGGAGTTTGCCCTGAGGTTGGTGCCCTTGATATCACCTTGCACAGAGACGATATCTCAAAGGATGGTGCACCTGTGGTATCCTCTACGGATGTGCCTTTCTCTGTTGAGGGTAAGACTGTGGTGCTTGTGGATGATGTTATCTATACCTGCCGTACAGCAAGAGCCGCTCTTGATGCGGTTATGACTTTGGGCAGACCTGCAAGGATTCAGCTTTGTGTACTCATTGACAGAGGTCACTCTGAGCTTCCTATCAGAGCAAACTTTGTGGGTAAGAATATCCCCACATCTCAGGAAGAGATTATTGCCGTAAGACTGAGAGAATCCGACTCTGAGGACTCTGTAAGTATTTATTCAAAGTGATAGCAGAGTGTTATAGATAGCTTTTGATAATATGTATAAAAAGGGACTGGTTGTGCAGTCCCTTTTTGTATTTATAGAATTAATCCTTTTGATATTGCAAAAAGTTACCTGTGGTGCTAAAATTCTTTTAAATAAGTGATTTGTCACGATAAAGTGTTAAGAAAGGGGATATATCTTTTGAAAACTTTAAAGAAGATTCTTAATCACATTTTCATTGATGGCCTTTCAGGTATGGCTCTGGGTTTGTTCTCAACTCTGATTGTTGGCACAATTCTTGAGCAGATTGGTAAATATGTATCTGAACTGAGTCCTTATATCGGCGGATTTATTGTTGTATGTGCAGGAATTGCAAAGTCCCTCACAGGAGCAGGTATCGGTATCGGTGTTGCTGTCAAGTTTAAACAGTCTCCCCTTGTTTCTATTTCTGCGGCAGTAGCAGGTATGGTTGGTGCCTTTGCCGCAAAGATTATTGCAGGTACGGTTATTGCCACACCCGGTGTTGTTACCCTTGCTGGTCCCGGTGAACCTCTTGGTGCATTTATTGCATCCCTTGTAGGTATTGAGGTGGGCAGACTTGTGGCAGGTAAAACAGGTCTTGATATTCTTGTGACTCCTGTTGTTACAATTGCCTCAGGTTCTGTTGCAGGTCTTATTGTTGGACCTCCTGTATCATCCTTTATGACAATGCTTGGCAGCTTTGTAAACTGGGGTACAGAGCAGCAGCCATTCCTTATGGGTATTATTGTTTCTGTCATTATGGGTATTGTTCTCACTCTGCCTATCAGCTCTGCAGCTCTGGGTGTATCCCTCAACCTGTCAGGTATTGCGGCGGGTGCGGCAGCAGTGGGTTGTTCTGCTCAGATGATTGGTTTTGCTGTGCAGAGTTTCAGAGAGAATAAGGTGTCAGGTCTTATTTCTCAGGGTGTGGGCACATCTATGATTCAGATGCCCAATATTGTGAAAAAGCCTGTAATCTGGTTGCCACCCATTATTTCTTCTGCAATCCTTGGACCTATCTCAACCTGTGTATTTGGTATGGTAAATAACGCTACAGGCTCAGGTATGGGTACATCAGGTCTTGTGGGTCAGATTATGGCGTATACAACTATGACTGAGGCTGGGGTTGCGCCTCTTGCTACACTTCTTCAGATTCTTCTGATGCATGTGGTTCTGCCTGCAATCCTTACTCTTGCAATCAGCGAACTGTTCAGAAAAATCGGACTCATTGATGATGGAGATATGAAACTCTCTCTTTAATCTTTTATGCGTCAGGCAAAAGAGACTTGACAAACTGTTACAGAGAGGTTAAAATAAATTTAAACAAAACAGGGGTGCTGACGGCAAGTCGGCTGAGATTGAGAATGAATGTGCTTCTCTGACCCTATAACCTGATACGGATAATGCCGGCGTAGGGAGTAGATTCACTGATATTATCAGCGCTGCAGACCGGTATGCAGCGCTGTTTTTCTTTTCAAGGAAAAATATCTTCTGTTTTGTTGAATATTAAAAATTGAGGTGATTTTGTTGAAAGAAAAAGAAAAGAATTCAATGTCAACAAAAAACAAGGTACTGATGTTGACTGAGAGCGCGGTTATGATTGCTTTTGCAACAGTACTCAGTATTGTGAAAATTGTTGATATGCCTTATGGCGGTAGCGTTACCGCCTGCAGTATGCTTCCGCTACTGATTATCGCTTACAGATATGGTACTAGGTGGGGACTTTTAACATCCTTTACATATGGTGTTATTCAGATGTTCCTTGGTATGGATAATCTGTCTTATGCAACTTCGTTCTGGGCTGCAATTGCTATTATTCTTCTTGATTATTTTGTAGCTTTTGTTGTGCTTGGATTAGGCGGTATTTTCAGAAAGATTACTAAAACTCAGGGCCAGGCACTTTGCGTGGCTTCTGTGGTTACAGGTTTTCTGAGATATCTGTGCCACACTATTTCAGGCTGTACTGTATGGGCGGGAATGGCACTTCCCACAAAGGATGCGTTGATTTATTCCCTGTCTTATAATCTCACATATATGCTTCCTGAAATAATCGTATTGGCAACAGGAGCAGTCCTTGTGTCAAGACTTCTGGACTTTTCACAGACAGATATCAAGCGTATTGTTGTTAGAAAGACCACATCTGTTGCAGCCGTGGTACTTTCTGCAGTTGCTGATGTTGCATTAGTAGTTTCGGTAATAGTATCTGTTGTATTCATTGCACCTTATCTCCAGGCAGAGGATGGCACATTTATCCTCAAGGGAATACTCCTTGTAAACTGGACACCGGTGCTTATTGCTCTTGGCTGTGGTGTTATAGTATTTGCAGTTCTTTTTGTGATTTCAAATGTTGTCAAAAAGAATCAGACAGTAAAGAAATAATTAAAAAACCAAGCAACATTACTTGTGTTGCTTGGTTTTTGTTTTTATATAAATTTGTTACAAAGTTCTGTGAAATCTGAAGTAAGCAGTTTCTTGTCGATGTCTGCATACAGGTAATGAGATGAGTGGGAGAGAGATTTGGTTGTGATGTTTGGATGCTTTAAGAGAATCTTTTCGGAACGCATTGATACCAGTTCGTCTTTGCTGCTTTGATAAGCGGTAACAGGGACATTGATAATAGGGAGAATCTTCTGTGCTTTACGGGCTTTTGCAAACAGTTCCAAAAACCTTGGTATCCACAAAGGATATAGCCACAGCCTCCTGTCAACCTGAATTCCGTATGCTTCTTTTGCGGCAACCTCGTCAGGTCTGTTTTTGCGGACTTTATCAAACAAAACTCTGTATGAATGACGGATTGATGCAGGTGCTACCATAGGAGTAAGAGGTACATTCAGAAGAAACAGCGCAGAAACCTTGTGCGGATATTTTACGGCTAAATCTATAGAAAGTAATGTTCCCATAGAATGTCCCACAAGAATGATGTTCCTGTGTGTTTCTGCAAGGGCGGTGAATACTGCCTCAGTTTGTGTTTCCCATATTCTCATTGATGTGTGTGCAAAGTCCATTATACCCTTTCCATGACCATCCAGAACGATGTTGTGAATTGAGAAATTCTCCGGTATCAGAGGGATAAACTCTTTGAAATGATCAGGTGTGCCCAGAATACCATGAATGAAAAGTACTGCTGTGTCAGCATTATTAACTATTCGTCTGTATTCTTTACAAATCACTTTACCTCATCTCTTTTTCTTAAAGATTTGTATCTCAGTCCAGCTTATTCATTACCATACCTGTAATCATCTTGGGGTAGAAGTATGTGGACTTCTGAGGCATCTTCTCGCCTTCGGATGCTACATCGCGGATTTCTTCAACCTTGGTGGGATTCAGCACAAAGGAACACTGGATGGCACCTTCGTCAACTGTAGAGATAGCCTCATCAAAGAATTTTGTATAGGTAAGATTAATCTGCTGTGCCATGTTCTCTTTATCAATGCCGAAAATCTGCTCAAGGATGAGAGTATGGAGAACAGTAACGTCAAGTTGTCTGGAAGCCTTGGAAAGCTCGGGGAGAAGCTCATCCATAACGGAGATATCCTTGAGTGTCAGCAGATACCACTCACCCTTGCCTGTATAAAAGCCGAAAGCCTTTTTGCCTTCTTTATCCTTGTCTGCCAGAATTTTCTCCATATCTGTTGTGTCTGAGTATTCTTGGATATCAAAGTAAGTTTTGCACTTTGCAAGTACGGCTTCTTTATCAAAGGTTGCAAGGTCACGTACAAGACGGTGAGTGGGGAATACTACAAGACCGGGATGCCCCATATCGCAGAGGAAAATCATCTGATAATCACAGGCGTCACCCTCTTTTGCAATACCTTGTTCACGACACCAGTTGCGATAGTTGAGAGCAGTTTCGTATCTGTGGTGACCGTCTGCAATATAGATTTTTCTTTCTTCAAAGTCGCCACAGAGTTTTGCGATAGCATCTGTATCTGTAACAATCCACAGGCGGTGAGTGATGTTGTCGTCGTCTGTAAAGCACAGGTCGCAATCTCTCTGTGAGAGTGCATCAATAGTTGAGAGGGATGTGTGTTCCTCGTCCATATAAAGACCGTAAATCTGGCTGAAATTACAGTTTGTAGCCTTCATCAGATTGAGTCTGTCCTCTTTAGCTTTGGAGAGAGTAAACTCATGGGGGAGAACAACACCCTTTGAGAATTCTTCTACCTTGAGACGGCAGATAAGACCTTTGATGGATTTTCTCTCACCATAGGCGGTGAACTCCTCTTCGTAAATGTAAAGTGCATCCTCAGACTCGCGGATAAGAATGCCCTTATCCTCCCACATCTTCAGAACTTCACTTGCTGTTGCATAAGGATTCTCGCCCTCCTTGGGAAGTTCAAGTCGGATGATGTTATTCTCGTTCTCTGCAAGAAATCCAAGTCTCTGAGCCTCAGAGATAATATCGTAAGGGGGACAGCAAATGGACTTGATGCATCCTGCTTTTTCGCAGTTGAATCTGAGTCCCTTGAATGCTTTTATCTGTGCCATAGGAAAACCTCCGTAAGAAATATATAATAGTATACATATACAGTATATCAATTAAGGGTAGGTAATGCAACAGAAGTTTTGTTTAGATGGCATTTATTAAGAATTTAAGCATATAAATATTGACAAAGAGATTTGTAGTTGATATAATTACTTTTGCTACCAAATGAGGGCCATTAGCTCAGTTGGTTAGAGCAACCGGCTCATAACCGGTTGGTCCGGGGTTCGAGTCCCTGATGGCCCACCATAAAACGAGAGACATCTTCCCAAAGGAAGGTGTCTTTTGTTTTATCTTGAAATTATTTCAGGGACTCGAACCATGAGAGGGTGAGGGGAGTTAAGAAAACAGTTCGGTGAACTGTTTTCAGCCACGAAGTCCGAAGGAG
>SVPX01000036.1 GCA_015065665.1 Oscillospiraceae bacterium
GTCTTTTCGATGTGAATGGTCATATCAGAATGAGTAAGACCTGTGTAGGCAAAGAAGGCCTTTGCACATTTATAGACTATATTACTGCTGTCACAAGGCACACCTTCCTTATTACAGGTGATGGTAATTTCACCCTGCTCCTGAGAGTTAAGGTCTGCTGTAATTGTGATTTCGTCATAGAGAGTAACTGTCTGCATAATCATATCCACATTATGGTATCCGTCTGGTCTGCGACCTAAGATATCAAGGGTAAGATTGATTTTTGCAGGGGCTTTTGCTGTAATCTGCATATTAAAGTTCCTCTAAAAATTCTTTGATTCTGCTGAGAGCTTCGGTTAAGTGATTGATTGAATAAGAGTATGACACACGGACAAAACCCTCACCGCAATCACCGAATGCATCACCGGGTACGATAGCTACACGCTTTGAATGAAGAAGTCTTGTACAGAATTCCTCAGATGTAAGACCTGTGGACTTGATACAGGGGAAGCAATAGAAAGCACCACCCGGCTCGAAAGTTTCAAGCCCCATAGCATTAAAGGTACCTACCACAAGACGGCGGCGCATATCATATTCACCACGCATATGGTCAATATCCTTGTCACCATTCCTGAGTGCCTCGATAGCAGCATACTGAGCAACTGTGGGCGCTGACATAATGCAATACTGATGAAGTTTGGTCATCATTGCGATTATCTCTTTTGGGCCCATAGCATAACCAAGACGCCAACCTGTCATGGCAAATGCCTTGGAGAAACCATTGATAACAACTGTTCTCTCTCTCATACCTGGCAGAGTTGCAATTGAAACATGCTTGTCCATATATGTAAGTTCAGAGTAAATCTCGTCAGAGATTACAAGAAGGTCGTGGTCAATGATAACCTTTGCGATTGCCTCTAAATCCTCTTTACCCATAATTGCACCTGTGGGGTTATTGGGATAAGAGAGAATGAGAAGTTTTGTTTTATCGGTAATGGCGGCTTCAAGTTCCTCAGCTGTCAGGCGGAAGTTATTCTCTGCCTTTGTGTTCATTACAACTGCAGTTGCACCGCACATTCTTGTAAGAGGATCGTAGCATACAAAGGAAGGCTGATGCACAAGCACCTCTTCGCCGGGATTAACCATACAACGGATAGCTATATCAAGTGCCTCGCTACCGCCAACTGTTACGATAATCTCTGAATCGGGGTCGTAACTCAGATTATATTTTCTGTCTACAAAACCGCTTATTTCCTGGCAGAGTTTCTTGAAGCCTCTGTTGGGAGTATACCAGGTTTTGCCGTTTTCAAGGGAATCTATACCCGCTTTACGCACATGCCAGGGTGTACGGAAATCAGGCTCACCAATTGAAAGTGAGATAACATCATCCATCTCATTAACAATATCAAAAAAACGGCGGATGCCTGATGGCTTTACATCCTGGATTGTCTTGTTTAAATATTTACTGTAATCCATCAGAACTGCATACACCTTTCGTCAACATTGGAATCTGCAAGTACAGCACCGTCGTACTTGTATCTTTTAAGGAAGAAGTGAGTTGCTGTACTGATAACTCCCTCCATAGTTGAAAGTTTACGGGATACAAAGGAAGAAACATCCTGGATAGTATCGCCCTTAACTGTAAGACCAAGGTCATAAGTACCTGCCATAAGAGATACAGATGTAACCTCTTCAAAAGCCATAACACGCTCTGCGATTTCGTCAAAACCCTTATCCTTTGTGGGAGTAACCTTAAGTTCGATATATGCTGTAACACCTGAGTCAGTAACCTTTTCCCAGTTGATTACTGCACGGTAGCCCTTGATTACACCCTGCTTTTCATAAGTCGCGATTCTGTCTTTGATTGCATCTTCGCTCTCACCAAGAAGCATAGAAAGTTCCTTGGGTGTATAGGCTGAATTTTCGGAAAGAAGTCTGAGAAGTTTATCCATAAATATTCTCCTTATCTTAGTTAGAATATAGTTTATTTATCTGACCGTAACCCGCCTTGGGGCATCGGTAAAATTGATAGTGTTAGCACATATTGCGGCAGCAATACAGAAATACTCTCTCTGCTCAGAATAAATTTCAAGTTCATAAGTGCCTGTGGAGAGATATCTGTCTGCACTCTGTGACATTATGAGTTTGCCGTCAGCATCGAAGATTTCAAAGGAGCGCATATCCTTTGAGCGACAGAGAGTCCAGCTAATACCATGGAAGCGGTAATCGATAAAATCTCTGCCTTTGGCTGCCGTAATAGCGAATTTTTCTTTTGAATCTTTGATACTGAAAGCATAGAAAACGTGAAAAGGCGCACTGCGTATTGTGAGCAGAGGATTTGCGTTAATATCAGACAGCACCATTTTATCGGCTCTGGCGATGCGTCTGCCTGTAACGGCAAACTTCTCAACCCCTGTATGGTCACAGATTACATAACGGGTATGCTCCTGAGAGTTGTCACGTTTAAGGTAAAGTTTCATACAATCACCCCAAATAATATTCAGAGGGATAAACCGCTCTGAGAATATTATGCATCGGAATTAAATAAGAAATCAGATTATATGAGTTTTTTATTGAATTTAAGATTGAAGAGGTAAATATTACCGCGGCGATTATAACCCTGGTCTATTGCATAGCAGGATGTATAGCCCAGTATCAACCAGAAACTCATTACAAGATATGTTATGTCAAAGAGAACTGTTTTCTCAATAACAGCGTAAACAAGGTATGCGCCGATATATGCAATGAGACAGGGATAAACACTGTATCCCATAATCCTGCGGTGAACAAACCAGGCAGGAAGAATCATCATAATATAGCGCACAAGGAAAACTACAAATAGAATAGTACCGATTACACCTGTTGTAACAAGGAGTGTAAGGTAACCATTATGTAAATCAGTAAAAGCGATCTGAACAAAGCCCTCAAACTGAGAGTTGAAGTTTTCTCTGCCTGTTACGGCAATGATACCATCATAAAGATTGCCCTTGCCTATTCCGAATACAGGATTCTGCCTAAAGAGCGTAAATCCTGCATCCCACAAAAACCATCGGCTGGTAAAACCTGAGTCAGCCTTGGGAACAAAGAACAAATCACCTGTGAGTTCCTTTATCTGCTCTGAGGATAAACCTGATTCGCTGAAAAATGCGGCAACACCAACACGACAGATAATACGGACAAACATCATTATTATGACTATTACAATACCAACAATAACAAGAGAAACAAGCCTTGTAATAATCTTCGTAGGTGTTAAATCCTCAACCATCGAGAAAAGTTTCATCAATACAAGTATTGCGGCATAAGCGGCAAGTAAAAGAAGGCTTCCGTTACTGTCGCAAAGAAGAAGTGCTACACAATTGAGAACAACACAACTGCCAAGCCATATACGGCTGACACGCTTCTGTCCCGAATGGGCTACAAAGTTGGGCTTTGTGAGCATATGACAGAAGATAACTGAAAGTGCAGATACATATCCCTGATAGTTAGGGTTAGTGTAAAAGCCTTTGAACACACCCTGATAGTACATATAATTATCAAATCTGCCTGATGTAAAAAGCATCAATATCAGACCTACCAATGTGAAGATAGTGGAAAGGTACACGATGATTTTAACCATAAGGTAGAGTTCCCATCTGAAAGGTACCCCAGGTTCTGTATGCATTCCGTAAAAAACAAAGAAGCATACCCCTGCATGTACAAGCATAAGAGCATTGTACAGGACAGCCTGGAGGTTGGGATTGATATTCACAAGTACGGTTATGGCAAAGGAAACAAGAAACGCCATAAGCCATATACCAAGATATAACTTTGCGTATGCTTTTCTTTTTACAACAGCATATATGCTAAGCCCTACACCCCACACAAGTAACACATAACTGAGTACATAGGCTGCTTTTTCAACATACATTACCATACTGAAGAACATACTCAGTATGAACATAAGTCTGAATAGTGAGGTGTCCAGAAATAACATTCTGAGTTTACTCATAAAAAGACCTCTCAGGAAATATTCCTTGATTTTCTGAACTAAATTTATTTAAGAACTTCCAGTACAGTTTTGAAGATAAGATACAAGTCCCTTCTGAATCCGAAGCGATATATGTATTTAAGGTTATACTCCATCTTCTGAGGCAGGATAACCTCTATGTATTCCTTATCTACATCTGTGGTTTTTTCCAGAAGCTCGGCTTCATCCTTGAACATAATACTTGCAAGGGAGGTTACACCTGCAGGCATAAGGAGAGTTGCCATCATCTCAGGAGTATAGGCATCAACATAACGGGGAACCTCAGGGCGGGTGCCTACGATACTCATTTTACCTGAGAGCACATGGAAAATCTGAGGCAGTTCGTCAAGACGAAACTTTCTGAGAAACTTGCCAACCTTGGTGATACGGTCATCATCAGAGCAGGTAAGTTCACCCTTTTTATCAGCATCAACAACCATAGTGCGGAATTTCCATATTTTGAAATGCTTACCATAGGTTGTGACACGGACCTGTTTGTAAATAACGGGACCTTTTGATGTAAACTTGATTGCTATGCTGATTACAAGCATAGGGAGAATAAGAATTACTATAAGGAGCAAGGATGCTATGATATCCATAACTCGTTTTAAAAACAAGCTTTTTGACTTTTTGCTAAGTATATCGTAATAGGGTTTTACAGCATCTGTACGCATTGAATCAGGAAGCTGTGAAAAAGGTATCATCCGCATAAGGAATCCTCCAGGACATAGTTTCAGTTATACACTATATATTATACTATTAAAATACTATTTTTTCAACTATATATGAAAAATATATAATGATAACAGAATTCTCATAAAAACGACAGATAAAGAATGTAAAATTTATATTGAGATATATGGTTTTTACTCTGTAAGTCTTGACTAAAAGGGTTTGTATGAGTAAAATTATATAAGAAAATTATTTAAGGAGAATCATTATGAACGAAGATTTTTCACCTGAGATTATTACTCTTATAGATGACGAGGGTGTTGAGCATATCTTTGAAATTCTGGATACAATCGAATACGATGATAAGGAGTATTATGCACTATACCCCGTATATGAAAACGCAGAAGATATGGTGGCTGACAGCGGCGAATACTACATTATGGAGTCCATTGAAACTGATGACGGTTTTGAACTTGCAGAAGTAGAAGACGATGATATTGTTGACAAGCTCAGCGTTATTTTTGAGAAAAGATTTGAAGAAAAATTCGGTTACGAAGAATAAAGCAAATCTTAAAACTCAAACTATCTATACTTAATAAACTTCCTGCCTGATTCGTGAACGGGGCAAAATAACCCTACAACCTTTAAATCGGGAGCTTTGCTCCGGCAGTGGCGTGCAGACCTCCTCTCTTATCAAGAGGGACGAAGGGAGCCAAAAGCTGTCGGGAGAGCACCCACCTGCTTTTTTAGTAGCAGGTTATATTATGCTCTTACGGTCAGGCGGGTTTTTATATTTACAATCACTATTTAGGAGAATACATATATGAAGATTTCTGTACTGGGATGTGGCAGATGGGGCAGTTGCATTGCATGGTATCTTGACAAAACAGGACATCAGGTACTTTCCTGCGGACTTGAGAATGCACCTGAGTTTATACAGCTGAGAGATACAAGGAAAAACGACTATCTGGAATTCCCCGAAAGCATAGAAATAAGCAGCGACCTCCCCTATGCTATTGAGAGAGCCGAGGTAATTGTTATATCTATTTCTGCTCAGCATCTGCGCGAGTATATGGCGGATATTTCAAAAAACAACCTGGATGGTAAAATTATCGTTCTTTGCATGAAGGGTGTTGAAGAAGCTACAGGTTGCCGTCTCAGCGAAGTTGTTACATCCTTTGTTGACGAAGATAAAACTCCTGTTGCTGTATGGGTTGGTCCCGGTCATCCTCAGGACTTTGTCAAAGGTATCCCCAACTGTATGGTTATTGATTCAAAAAACGAGGCTGTTAAAGAAAAGTTGGTCAATGAGCTTTCCAGTTCACTTATCCGTATGTATATCGGCAATGACTTTATCGGCAGCGAGATTGGCGCCGCCGCAAAGAATGTTATAGGAATTGTTGCAGGTATGCTGGATGGTATGAATTATCAGTCCCTTAAAGGTGCGCTGATGGCACGAGGTGCAAGAGAAATCTCAAGACTTATTGAGGCTATGGGCGGTAATCCCCTTTCTGCTTTCGGACTTTGCCATCTTGGTGACTACGAAGCAACACTTTTCTCAAAATGGAGTCACAACAGAATGTATGGCGAAAACTTCGTTAAGGGTATTGAATACGGCAAACTTGCCGAGGGTGTTATGACCACAAAGGCTCTGATGAAACTTGCTAACAAATACAATGTTGAGATGCCTATTGTATCCTGCCTTTACGATGTACTCTTTGAGGGTAAGCCCTTTGAGACTGCAATTGAAGAACTTTTTGACCGTTCTTTCAAATCTGAATTCTAAATAATCAATCAACACAAAAACGCCGATGGATAATCCATCGGCGTTTACTGTTTATATTGAACTAATTAATTATTTCAGAAGTTACCCACAGTTGCGGCAATTACTGCTTTGATAGTGTGCATACGGTTTTCAGCCTCGTCAAATACTATGGACTGCTCAGACTCGAAAACCTCGTCTGTAACCTCCAGAGCGTCAAGACCGAACTGCTCACCTACCTGTTTACCTACTCCTGTGTTAAGGTCATGGAATGCAGGGAGACAATGCATAAATACAGCATCCTCACGAGCAGAGTCCATAAGAGCCTTGTTGACCTGATAAGGAAGCAAATCGGAGATTCTCTCTGCCCAGACCTCAGCAGGTTCACCCATTGATACCCAAACATCTGTATAGATAACATGAGCATTTGCAACTGCCTTTTTGGGATCTGTCTCAAAGTTGAGGGTTGCACCTGTCTCTTTAGCAATTTCCTGGCACTTTGTAACAAGGTCGCTTTCAGGGAAATACTTTTCAGGTGCACAAGCGGTAAAGTTCATACCCATCTTTGCACAACCCACCATAAGGGAGTTGCCCATATTGTATCTTGCATCGCCCATATATACGAAGTTGATACCCTCAAGTGTACCGAAATGCTCACGGATTGTGAGGAAATCAGCAAGAATCTGTGTGGGATGAAACTCGTTGGTAAGGCCGTTATATACAGGAACACCTGCTTTATCGGAAAGTTCCTCTACAATTTCCTGTCCAAAACCGCGGTACTCGATACAATCGTACATTCTACCCAGAACACGAGCGGTATCAGCGATACTCTCTTTCTTGCCAATCTGGGATGCATCAGGATCAAGGTAGGTTGTGCTCATACCAAGGTCGTGAGCAGCTACCTCGAAAGCACAGCGGGTACGGGTACTTGTTTTTTCAAACACAAGGGCGATGTGCTTACCATCACAGATTTTATGGGGAATACCTGCTTTTTTCTGAGTTTTCAGAAGTTCAGCAAGGTCGATGAGTTTTGTGATTTCTTCAGGTGTGAAATCCAGAAGTTTGAGGAAACTCCTGCCTTTGAAGTCTTTATATAAATTTTCCATATTAAACCTCCGCAGAGCAAACTGCTTTGATAATTTCTATTGCTTCTTTGAGTGTTTCCCAATCAATATTGAGAGCAGGAAGAAGTCTTACTTTATGTTTTGCTTTAATAACAAGCACTCCCCTGTCCATACACTCTTTGACGATTTCGTCTGCAGGTTTTACTGTAGTGACACCAAGCATAAGTCCCATACCGTCAACTGCGGTAACACCTGAGCAGGCAGAAAGTTCAGAGATTATGTACTCAGATTTTTTGCGTACATCTGCGAGGAGTTCATCATCAAGACGATTGAGAATGCTGATTGCGCCTGCACAGCAAACAGGATTTCCGCCGAAGGTTGAGCCATGGTCACCAGCTCCCAGCACATCTGCTACTTTATAAGAAAGTACTGTTGCGCCCAGAGGAAGTCCACCGCCAAGGCCCTTTGCAGTTGAGAAAATATCAGGCTTTACACCATAGTTCATATAGGCGTAAAGCTGACCTGTTCTGCCATTACCTGTCTGGACTTCGTCAGCAATTGTTATTAAATCATATTCTTCGGAAAGTTCAAATATTCTGTTAACGAACTCCTGTGTGAGAGGCATTACTCCTCCCTCACCCTGTACAAGTTCAAACATAATTGCGGCAACATTTCCGCTCTTAACCTTATCTTCAAGGTCAGAGATATTGTTGGCTTCTACATATTGGAAACCCTCTGTAAGAGGCAGAAAGTCATTGTGGAAAACATCCTGTCCTGTAGCAGAGAGAGTTGTGATTGTTCTGCCGTGAAAACTGTTTTTGAGAGTGAGAATTACATTTCTCTCTTTGCCGTATTTATCAGCTGCATACTTACGGGCAACCTTGATTGCACACTCGTTAGCCTCTGCACCTGAGTTTGAGAAGAAAACCTTGCTCATACCTGTACGCTCACAGAGAAGCTGAGCAAGACGGGCGCAGGGACCTGTATAATACAGGTTTGAAGTATGTTGAAGTTCCATAAGCTGCTCTGCAACAGCACTTACCCAGATATCATCACAATAACCGAAGGTGTTTACTGCGATGCCTGTTGCCATATCAATGTACTCTGAACCATCGTCACCGATAGCAATTGAGCCTTTACCCTTAATAAGAGTAAGAGGAAATCTGCCGTAAGTACCTGCTATATATTCTTTATCAAGTTCTTTAATGTTCATCAGAGAAGTCCTCCGCTACCATTGTGCCTGCACCTTCATCAGTGAGGGTTTCGATAAGAAGTGAGTGGTGTACTCTTCCGTCCATAATGATAACACGCTTAACACCACGTGCAATAGCCTCAAGACAACACTCAACCTTGGGAATCATACCGCCAGAGATTGTGCCATCACGGAAGAGGCCAACAGCAGACTTTGTATCAATAGCAGGAATGAGAGTTGAGGGATCGTCCTTATCTCTGAGAATGCCTGCGATATCGGTCATTGTTATAAGTCTTTCTGCCTGCAGAGCACCTGCAATCTGTGCTGCGGCAGAATCTGCGTTGATGTTATATACATTACCCTCATCATCGCATGCAACTGTGGAAACAATGGGAATATAGCCATTCTCCAACAAATCAAGGATAGGCTGAACATTAACCTCGGTGATCTGACCAACAAAGCCAAGACGCTCATCCTTGACTTTAGCCTTGATCATACCACCGTCAATACCTGAAACACCCATAGCTTTACCGCCTTTGGTGTTGATAAGGTTAACAAGGCTCTTGTTGATTTTACCAGCAAGTACCATCTGAACAATATCTACTGTCTCTTTATCGGTTACTCTGAGACCATCAACAAACTGAGTCTCCTTGCCTACCTGCTTGAGAGTTTCTGTAATCTCCGGACCGCCGCCGTGTACAAGAACAACCTTGACACCGATAAGCCACAGAAGAACGATATCCTGCATAACTTCCTGCTTGAGTTCTTCGCTTACCATTGCGTTGCCGCCGTATTTTACAACAACTACCTTGCCGTTGTATTTCTGAATATAAGGAAGTGCCTGTACAAGCACTTCTGCACGCTGTGCGTTAGTAATATCTAAAGACATTGTAATTATCCTTTAACTAAAAAATTTATCAGGTACGATAGTCACCATTGATACGAACATAATCGTATGTAAGGTCGCAACCCCAGGCTGTTGCCTTGAAGTCACCACTGCCAAGGGACACGAGAATCTCGATTTCCTTCTCAAGGAGGATTTCCTTTGCAATCTCTTCAGAGAAAGGAACGCCTGCACCATTTACACAAACAGGAATCTCACCCTTTGCTGAACGGAATGAAACGGAAACTGTGGAGGGATCCAGATCTTTTACACCATAACCCAGAGCACAGAGTACGCGTCCCCAGTTAGCATCAGAGCCGAACATAGCGGCTTTGACAAGAGATGAGCAGATGACCGACTTTGCAGCAATCTTTGCCTGCTCCTTGGAAGCGGCACCCTCAACGATACACTCTACAAGTTTTGTAGCACCCTCACCGTCTGCGGCAATTGAGCGGCACAGGTAAACGGTGACAGTATTGAGAGCCTTCATAAACTCTTTGAAGTTATCATCATCGGTATCAATTACATCATTACCTGCCTGACCATTTGCAAGGATTGTAACCATATCGTTTGTGGATGTATCACCATCAACGGATGTCATATTGAAGGTATCCTGAATATCTGAAGAAAGTGCCTTCTGAAGCATCTCAGGGGATACTGCACAGTCGGTTGTGATGAACACAAGCATTGTTGCCATATTAGGGTGAATCATACCTGAACCTTTTGCGATACCGCCGATGTGACACTCTTTGCCGTCAATCTCAAAGGAAACTGCAATCTCCTTGCGGACTGTATCGGTGGTCATAATACCCTCAGCAGCCTCAGCACTATTTTTGCCGAGACCTGATACAAGAGCAGGGATGCCATCACGGATAGGTGTGATATCAAGAAGTTCACCGATAACACCTGTGGATGCAACAACAACATTAGATGCATTGATAAGGAGTTCATCTGCTACCAGATCACACATCTGAGTAGCAATCTCCACACCATTGTAGTTGCAGGTATTTGCGTTTCCAGAGTTACAGATAACAGCTTGAGCGTAACCGTCTGCAATATTCCGCTTTGTTACTGCGATAGGAGCACCTTTCACAAGGTTTGTTGTGTATACTGCAGCTGCAGCACAAAGGGTATCGCTGAAAATAAGAGAAAGGTCACGCTTTGTTTTATTCTTACGGATTCCACAATGAATTCCGTTGGCTGTAAAACCTTTTGCGGCACATATTCCGCCTTCAATAATTTTCATATTTTACACTTCCTTAATTGAGAGTGAAGTTGTTTTATCAATACCGAGAGCGATATTCATACACTCAACGGCGGCACCTGAAGCACCTTTGCCTAAATTATCGTATCTGGCAATAAGGAGGATTCTGTCCTCGTTGCCTTCTACAGTAATCTGCATATTATCGTAACCGGAGAAAAGATTTGAAGAGATGAAGCCTGTTTCGTCCATCTTCTGAACATAGGTTACAACAGAGTCGTTATACATTTTTTTGTAAACTTCTCTGATGCTGTCTATTGTGAAGCCTTCGCAAAGCTGAGCCTTGTGGAGAGGTACTGTAACCTGCATACCGCAAAGATAATCAGCAACAATGGGACTAAAAACAGGAGCATTCTTTATACCTGTTACCTTAGTCATCTCGGGGATATGCTTGTGCATCTGAGCAACGGCATACTGACGGGGAGAAGAAAGTTCTGGATTTCTGTTTTCGTCCTCGTAGTCAGCAATCATCTGTTTACCGCCGCCGCTGTAACCTGTGAGTGAGAAGCAGGAGAGCAGTTCATCGGCGGAGATTAACCCCTCTTTTACAAGAGGATAAACAAGAGCGATAAAACCTGATGCGTGGCAACCGGGTACTGCAATTCTCTTGGAAGTTCTGATTTTATCAAAGGCTTCCTCTGAGAGTTCAGCAAAGCCGTATGCCCAGTCGGGATTTGTGCGGTGTGCTGTTGAGGTATCGATAACAACTGTATCAGGGTTATCGATAAGAGAAACCGCCTCTATTGCAGCTGCATCAGGCAGACAAAGGAAAGCAATGTCTGCGCTGTTGAGCATTTCTTTACGGGCGTTTGTGTCTTTTCTCAACTCTTCGGGAAGTGTGAGAAGTTCCACATCTGCACGCTGTGATAATCTATCGTAAATCTTCAGGCCTGTTGTGCCTGCTTTACCATCTATAAATACCTTAACCATTCAAAAACTCCGTTACATAATCAATCTGTGTCTGTACAGACTTGGGACCTGTACCGCCCTCTGAAATTCTCTTGTTGACACAAGCTTCAAGAGAAATATCAGAATATACATCCTCTTCAAAGAGGGGTGAAAGCTCCTTGTATGTTTCAAAGGGTAAATCCTCAAGAACAGTTTTGTTCTCGATGCAGTATGCAACTGTCTCACCTACCAGCTTATATGCTGAGCGGAAAGGCATGCCCTTCTTAACAAGGTAATCTGCAAGGTCTGTTGCGTTGATAAAGCCCTTCTGAGCGGCTGTGTACATATTATCTTTGAGGACAGTTGCAGTAGCAATCATAGGAGTGAACACAGAGAGACAGAGTTTGACTGTATCAAGTGCATCGAAGATTGCTTCTTTATCCTCCTGCATGTCCTTGTTGTATGCAAGGGGCAGACCTTTGAGTGTTGTGAGAAGAGCTACAAGGTCACCATATACTCGTCCGCATTTACCGCGGATGAGTTCAGCCATATCGGGATTCTTCTTCTGAGGCATAATGGAAGATCCTGTGGAGTAACTGTCGTCAAGTTCGATGAACTTGAATTCCCAGGAAGACCACATTACAACTTCCTCGCAAAAACGGCTTAAGTGCATCATAAGTACGGAATATGCGCTGAGAAGTTCAAGGCAGAAATCCCGGTCAGAAACACCATCGATACTGTTCATTGTGATTGTATCAAAACCTAAGTGCTGAGCCTCAAAGTAGCGGTCTGTGTTGTAGGTTGTACCTGCAAGAGCACAGGAGCCGATGGGTGAACTGTTCATTCTCTTTACAGCATCTTTGATTCTGCCATAGTCGCGGATGAACATCATAGCATAAGCAAGGATGTGATGAGCAAAGGTTACAGGCTGTGCTCTCTGCAGATGAGTGTAGCCGGGCATAATTGCATCTGTATTCTCCGCTGCTTTATCTCTGAGAGTTGTAATGAGTTCTCTGAGCATCTGAAGGATACCCTCGTTCTCTGCTCTTAAGTACATACGGATATCAAGAGCAACCTGGTCGTTACGGCTACGAGCAGTATGGAGGCGTTTGCCTGCGTCACCGATTCTCTTTGTAAGTTCAGACTCGATGAACATATGAATGTCCTCTGCGTTCATATCAAACTCAAGAGCACCTGTCTCGATATCCTCAAGAATTGCTGTAAGTCCCTCTATAATCTTTGAGGAATCCTCTGCTGATATAATGCCCTTGGAGGCAAGCATCAGAGCGTGTGCAATTGAGCCTTCAATATCCTGTTTGTACATACGGCAGTCAAAACGGATTGATGAATTGAAATCATCTGCCAGTTTATCCAGCTGTTTTGAAAATCTGCCTGCCCACATCTTATCCATAATGTTACCTGCTTTTCCTGAAAAAATAATGTTACCGAGGGTATATCCTCGGTGTAAAATCAATTGCTCAACTCCCCCGCTTTATTGAAGGAGTTGAGCATTATTAAAATCTGAAGTTTATAAATTACTGAAGACCGTTCTTTTTCTTCATACGAGCGTAAACTGTTGTTGACAGACCATAGAGGTTGATGAAACCTGTAGCCTCGGACTGGTCGTAAACATCGTCCTCGTCAAATGTTGCAATCTCGGGATCGTAGAGAGAGAAGGGAGACTTAACACCTGCGTTGATCATATTACCCTTGTAGAGCTTGAGTGTTACATCACCTGTAACTGTCTCCTGAGTCTTCTTAACGAAAGCAAGGATCGCCTCTGTAAGAGGTGTGAACCACTGTGCGTTATATACCATCTCGCCCAGTTTCTGAGCAACGAGAGCTTTGTAATGGGATGTTTCCTTATCAAGGCAGATTGTCTCAAGAACATTGTGAGCCTTGTAGAGGATTGCACCACCGGGAGTCTCATATACACCACGGCACTTCATACCAACAAGACGGTTCTCAACGATATCAAGGAGACCAACGCCGTTCTCACCGCCGAGCTTGTTGAGTGTTGTGATAAGGTCTGTAGCGTTCATCTCAACACCGTCAACTGCTGTGGGAACACCCTGCTCGAAGTGGATTGTAACATAAGTGGGCTTATCGGGAGCCATCTCGGGAGAAACGCCCATCTCAAGGAAGCCTTCTTTGTTGTATGTAGGCTCGTTCATAGGATCCTCAAGGTCGAGGCCTTCGTGAGAAAGGTGCCAGATGTTCTTATCCTTGGAGTAGTTAGTCTCGCGGTTAATCTTCAGAGGAACATCGTGTGCCTCTGCATAATCGATTTCCTCTTCACGGGATTTGATATCCCACTCACGCCAGGGAGCGATGATGGGCATATCGGGAGCAAAAGCCTTGATAGCCATCTCGAAACGAACCTGGTCGTTACCCTTGCCTGTGCAACCATGGCAGATAGCGTCAGCACCCTCAGCCTGAGCAATCTCTACAATACGCTTTGCGATGATGGGACGAGCAAATGCTGTACCCAGCATATAGTTCTCATAAAGTGCGCCTGCCTGTACACAGGGGAAAACGTAGTCTGTAAGGAACTCTTCTGTAAGGTTCTCAACATAGCACTTGGAAGCACCTGTCTTGATAGCCTTCTCCTCAAGGCCCTCCAGCTCGTCAGCCTGACCTACGTTACCGGAAACAGCAATGATTTCGGGATTACCATAGTTCTCTTTGAGCCAAGGAATGATGATGGATGTATCAAGACCGCCGGAATATGCAAGTACGATTTTTTTGAATTCTGTTTTTTTATTCATAATTAAAACCTCCATAATGCGAAATGCATTTTCAATATGCATAAATATTACCATATCCAGAATATTTATGCAAGTGTTTGTGAGCAATTATCTGCAATTTCATTAGTTTGCTGTAATATACCAAAAACACCCTGCCACTTTTAGTAATAATAACCATAGAATTTGATAAATAATGTAGATTTCGGGGTTCTTGAGATTAAAGCAAAAATAAAAAAACCTTTTCAGCACAGGGACAGATTTGAAAATAAACCTGTCCCCGCATTGAAAAGGTTGCATAATTATGCATTGTTATTGCATATTGATGAAGATGTTTTTCTTAATCCATAACAATCTCGGTAGGAGCCTGTGTTGCTTCGGGTGAACCCTCACCATTAAGGTAGTAATCCGCCTCACCGATAAGAATTCTTGTACCATCGATTGTGAACTCTTTAGTTTCCACAACTTCGGTTTTATCATTTGTTTTGTAGAAATAAAGGTTAATCTTGTTGCCATCAACTGTATATGCGTGTTTTACCTCTGTCTCATACACATTGATACCGTCATCATACTCCTGACGATAGATAGCATAGCCGTCTGCTGTAAACTCGTAGGAATCCATATACATCTTATTGAGCCATTTGCCAACAAGTTTATCATTCTTTACAAATTCTTTTTTAGCCTCAATTGTGATGGGTGTATACTCGGTTCGCTTGAACACCTTGTCTCCATCGGAATAATTAATAGTAAGTGTATCACCATCAATCTTGTATGTCCACTGACCATAGAGGTAAGAACCCTCTGTATAGCAAGACTTGTTGCCGTAGCCGTCAACACCGTAGTTGAGAGTTGAATCAAATACAACTGTACCGAAGGCAACTCTGAGTTTAGCATCATCTGTAAAAAGAACACACTCATTGGTTGAATTGTCGGCAGGCACCCAAGCCCCTACCAGGTCATTATCGGGAACATAGGACCAATTAATCTCATAACTCTGAGAAGCTGTTGTTGTATCTGTATCCCCTGAGCCATTACAAGCTGCAAGAGAAAACACCATAACAAAAGCAAGAATAATTGCAAATAATCTTTTCATAAGAAAACACCGCCTGAATATGTTAATATGACATAATTATATAAAATCAGTCGGCGGATGTCAACAACCACCGACTGATAATAAGTAAGAATTTGCAGTTTTAATAAGCGTTGTAGTAGAGTTTTCCCTTATCCCCTTCATCAAGAGCAAGAAGCTGAGAAACTGTTACAAAACGGTATCCTCTTTTATAGAGAGTATCAATCACTTTGCAGAAAGCATCGTAGGAATTGTAGTATATCTCGTGAAAGAGAACAATATCTCCCTCATCAACAGAGTTAAGCACATTATTCACAATTGTATTAACATTCTGATTCTTTGCATAGGTTGAATAGCGACCTGTATATCTCCAGTCGTTGGAGTCTACATTCCAATTAATAACAGCAAAGCCTGATGATTTTACACGGGATGAGGTTATTCCACCGCCAACGGGACGCATTGTAAGAGGATACTCACCTGTTATATTTGTAATCAACTTTGCGGTTTTGGAAAGTTCTGAACGGAAAGTTGCATCTGAACAGGTATGATAATAATATTCGTGAGTGTAAGCATGAACTCCGATTTCGTTACCCATATCATAGGCATACTTCATTGCATTTGCCTGCTCGCCATAGATGCGATTACCTACAACATAAAAAGTACCAACGCCCCCATATTGTGCCAGTTTATCTACAAACTTATATGTAAGTTCATAGTGGGGACCATCATCGAAGGTAAACGCAATATACTTATACTTTTTATCATCTGTTGTATGTGTGGGCCTCTGAGGTATGGTTGCCTCGTCACCTGTTGCGTTGGGATCTGAGGGTTTCGTTGAGGGTTTATACTGAGGTTTATAGGGTGGTTCTGTTTCATCGGGTATATCTGAAGAAACCTTGTTGGAAGTTATGGGTGTATAAACAATCTCTTTCTCTGTTTCGGCCGGTACAGTAGTTGTTGCAGGCTCTGTTGTAGGCTCAACTGTTGTGGTTATACATTCAATAGTTGTGGTTTCTATAACAGCAATTTCGTCAGCAGTTGTAGTATCAGGTATACCTGCAGAAGTGGTTGCACAGCCTGTGACGAAAACCAAACACAGAACAACGGACAAAATCATAGTAATTGTTCTTTTCATTTTATTCTCCTATATAAATAACTTTTCTATTATTTTAGACAGCAAAATATATTATATGACATTATCCGATAAAGTCAATACCATATTAGAATAAAAAGAACAAAATAATAAGCGGTACATCGTATTTCAGATGTACCGCCATTGAGATATATTTAATTTTGAGTTTTATTATCAGTACATACCGCCCATATCAGGTGCAACTGGAGCAGGAGCAGGCTCCTTGATATCTGCTACGAGAGACTCAGTTGTGAGCACCATAGAAGCAACAGAAGCAGCATTCTGAAGTGCGCTTCTTGTAACCTTTGTGGGGTCTACGATACCTGCAGGAATCATATCGGTATAAACCTCGTTGAGAGCATCAAAACCGTAACCTGTCTTGTTTGCACGAAGGATGTTATCAATGATTACAGAACCCTCAAGACCAGCGTTTGCAGCAATCTGACGTACAGGCTCCTCAAGTGCTTTGAGGACAATACGCATACCTGTCTGCTCGTCACCTGTTGCAGTTTCTACCAAAGCTGCAACAGCAGGGATTGCATTAATCATAGCAATACCGCCGCCTGCAACGATACCTTCTTCTACTGCTGCCTTTGTAGCTGCAAGAGCATCCTCAACACGGAGTTTCTTCTCTTTAAGCTCAATCTCTGTTGCAGCACCAACCTTGATAACAGCAACACCGCCTGCCAGTTTAGCAAGACGCTCCTGAAGTTTC
>SVPX01000037.1 GCA_015065665.1 Oscillospiraceae bacterium
CATCAACTCTGCGGTACAATAGACCCGAAACACAAGTAGGACCTGAATGGTGATACTGTAAAAGTAGTTTTGTAAATTCTGCCTTATCAACTCTGCCAAGTGAGTAGTCACCTGTTTTGCTGAGTTTTCCTTTTGTTACATAGTCAGCATAAACATAGCCTTCAGTTCCACTTTTTGTTTTTACATGATACCAGTTGTTGGTAGCTTTAGTTTCTACTAAAACAAGTTCAGTACCATAATCAAGAGTAGCAAGAACTTTATCTGATGTACTTGGGCCGCTTCTCATATTAACACCTGTGGCATTAATATATGCATCCTTATCCGTGGCAGGTTCCTGCTCTACTATATTTGTAGCCAGAAAGATTTTCTTGAAATCGCTGTCACCTGATAAAATATTGGAACCAAGATTATAAACAAAGGAAACAAGAGAATCAAACTGTTGCTGATTGCGTTTTATAGAGTAGTTATCAAGGTAATTGTTTACAGCAGAGGTAAATCCACCATCGTTGACAGTCTGAACCAGATAAGCATAAGCCTCTTGTTTAGTCATATTATTATAAAAACTATCACCAATATAAATAACCTTACCATATCCCAATGTAGGAATACCACCTGCAATAGTATCGAAATATACACTTGGGCTATATCCCTCAAACTGAGAAAGGAGATTTATCAGTTTATCAGAGGCTCTTCTTTTCTCGGCGGTTTCTTTATTAAGATCTGCTGTCTCCCTGATGAAAATGGTTGTCTTTGCATCAGAGACAGATGAGGAACATGTCTGCCAATCACCTTTTTGTTTGGAATATGCAACAACATTATATGTTCCGCCTGAAGATATGGATGTAGTGCCTGACCAGATAAGTGTATCACCATCGGTTACCTTATTGGTTGCATTTACTGTTTTAACAGTACCGCCAACTGTAACATTGAACTTAACAGCAGTACGGGTAAGGTCAGTAACCGCATAGAGAGTAACTGTTTCGTTCTTTGCGGCAGTATTAGGCTCGGAAAAAGCAAATCTGATGGGCTCCGCTGCCTTAACAGTCACGAGACAAGTTTTGGTGCCTGAGGAATTCTTTGCAGTAACAACAGCCGTACCCTCAGAAACACCTGTAATAAAACCATTCTGAACCTTGCAGACACTTGTATCTGAGCTTGTCCATGTTGTGCTGAGTGTAGATCTGACTCCGTTATAGTATGTCTTACCTGCAGTCACAACTGCAGTTGTTTTATAAATCTCCATTGACGAAGAATTATCTGAAACAGTAACTTTACACTGCACACTCTGTGTAGAAGTATAAGCAGTAATAACCGCACTACCAGATGCCTTTGCAGTAACAACTCCACCGCTTACAGTTGCAACACTTGTGTTAGAGGATTTCCAACTAACGGGAATATTAGCTTTCAGATGATAATGGTTTCCCTTATAAACAGTAACCTTTGTATCAGATAACACAATTGGATTCTCAGGCTCCTGTGTAGTAGACTCGTTGACAACAACTTTACAAACAGCAGAAATATGTGTACCTTCCAGTTTTGCAATAATGTCCGCAGTACCGACTTTTATACCTTTTACAGTTCCGTTTGCAGAAACAGTTGCTACACTACTGTCAGAAGATGAAAACACAACTGCACCCTGCACAGACTCTCCTCCTGCCATATATACAGCAAGAGCATATCTCTGTCCCCGTTCAATCTCTATGCTATCAGAAGCAAAAGCGATTTTATCAGGTTGTGAAGGCTTAGTATCTTCAACAAGATCACCTACAAGGTTATCAAGAGCGGAATCCTCAAACCAGTCTGGGGTATCGGGAAGTTCTATCACATCAGATACAGTAGGTAAAGTAAGAATCAATGTAACATACAACTTGGAAATATATCCTGTGTCATTACCCACCTTTGCTTTTACCCAATCCTCATTGGTGTTATCAACCACATCGAACTTTGTATCGGTATACAACAGTTTGATAATATCATTACCGGTAGAAGGACCTTTGCGGAAGTTAACATCATCAGTAGTAACACCTGTCAAGGTAACTGATGACCCGGATGGAATCTGAAGATAATTGATAGAACAATAACCTTTTGTTCCATCACTACGACTGACATAAGCCCAACCGTCTTTACTGTTTTCAAGAAGTGTGAGTTTTTCGTTCACATTAAGAGTAGTAATATAATTATCAGCAGCAGTAGTTGCAGAAGAACGCAATCTGACAGAATCGGTAGTCATAACCTGATCAGATGCAGCAGACACAACTGAAAAGCTCATAGACATAATACTGATGAGGGTTACAATAATAAGCATAATGCAAATAAGACGTCTGAGAATAGTCTTCATAACCTCAACCTCCTGTAAAAAAGCTACACAAATAAAAAGCAACACGCTATACATATATATTGTACCATATATGCAGAGCGTGTTCAATTTATAATTTGATTTTTTCTTTAAATTTCGATTATTTTTTTATCTTTTTTCTCCACTTGTTTATGTATTCAGTAATAAGCCGTGTCAGACACAAGTCATACAGAACAAAAAACACATTACCAATCAAAAGGAATACCCAAGGAATATACACACCAAAAAGTCGGAAACTTTCTTTTGGCACGGAAAGAATGTAAATGCTGACAAAAAATGCAGTAATCACACAAGCATTAAACGCCAGAAATTTAAACAAATATTGTAAAATCAGACTTCTAATTCTCTCTATAAGTCCTTTAATAACAGGATAAATACCAAGAAAAGCCGTATAGTACAATGCTGCCTCTTTATCTGCAACTAAAAGAAAGGATAAAACAGATACAACAGCATAAACAGATAATGCCCAGGGATACCCTGCCTCAATGACTATTACTGCAAGTAAGACTCCGGCAATACATGGAAAAGCGTAAGTGCCAACAGGAATGAGACCTGTAAGTAAAAGCATCACAAAAGATAATGATGCTATCAGCGCACAGAGAGAAATTATATAAGATTTTTTTATACGTCTATTCATAACATCAGCAACAGGAGCATAAATCTCCACCCATACACTCGCAACAAGCATCTGCACAACATAACGCAGTACACATATCGCAACTGGAACATCCGCAACCGTTACCTGTAGTCTGCCTATATTCGGTTGAAGAATAATTTCTATTCGCATTTACCCTCTGAAAAGCTTGTCTGAACTCCATATTCTGGGGATCCATACTACAAGCATTATTAAAATACTCGTATGCTTTATCTGTCCAACCTTTGTTATTATAGATAACACCCATAAGGTAGTTCCACTCAGCATCACGGTTTACAAAAGGTACACCGTTCAGAATTGTAAGGGCATCATCATATCTACCTGCACGAATATAATTTCTGACATCAGGATAGTTTGTATGTGTGTATGTGTTATAATTGTTGTAATTATAACCATTGGTATTGTATCCACCGTTACCTGAAGAATCAGAGGAGTAACTTCTGCCTTCTTTACGCATACGCTGAATTTCTTCGTATGCCTCGTTAATCTCTTTCATTTTCTCGGTAGCAAGATCACGCAAGGGGCTATCCTGGTAATTATCAGGATGATATTTCTTTGCAAGTTCCCTGTATGCGGTTTTAACCTCTGCATCAGTAGCGTTTTCACTGATGCCAAGTACTGCGTAAGGATTTTTACTCATTAATCGATTTCCTTTCCAAAAAGTGAATCATTCTGTTTTTTAGGCAATCCAAGAAGAACTATATTATCAAGTATATCCTGAAAACGTTTTTTGTCAATAAGCCTGTATGCCGATGTCATAAGAAACATAGAATGACACAGCACTTCATTTGCAAAAGGAGCGCAATCTTTCTGTGATTTCTGAAGTTTATTATAAAAAGGGTTAAATGATTTATGTTTTATATCACTATCCACATCACAGGCAGCATCCATAAGATATATCCATTTGCCAAGATGATAACCGAATTGTTCGTAAGCAGGACGGATTTTATCACTATATGCATGACGGGAGAAAACGAACTCAAGGAGTTTTGCTGTAGGCTCTGCCGCCTCATCAATACAAGCGTTGTTCTCTTCAGCTAGAACCTGATCTTTATACATCTTTTCACAGGCATCTGCCAGTTCAGGGTATTTGTTGCGGGCTTTTTTCATCCAGGATGTAAACATTGGCTTCAGGATAACACAACCTGTTTTTTCAAAGAAACTGCCATCATTGATATTATCTATCAGTTTATAATAAGACATAAGAACAAGAAGTGCTGCCGATTCAGATAAAGCATCGTTACCACAGGTGCAATATTTACAAACCTTCAGAGGGTTGAATTTACATCGTCCCTTTTTGAATCCGGGACAAGTATTATCATTTGCCATAAAAAACAGAGCCAAAAAAGTAAGGTCGTAACTAAGAAGGAATCTGGTAAATATTGAATAATCTTTGCCAAGTTGTTTACAAAGACTACAGTATACAGCCTTGTATGTTTCATAGTCCTTGATTTTCATTTCTCCTTTATTGATACAGACATACCCGAACAAACAAACACCCCCTTAATTTACAGTATTATACAATTATAATACAATAAAACAAAAAAAGATAGATGAACAAGTTGTAAATTTTTGAAAATTTCTTGTTGAAAAATATTTTGTAGCAGGTATAATTATAAAAGAATGTTTACAGGAGACCGCTATGAACGTATACGATTTTGATAAAACTATATATAAAAACGACAGTACAGCCGATTTTTTCCTTTATTGTCTGAGAAAACATCCCCGTATAATCGGCATTTTACCGTCAATATGTGCCGGATTTGTAAAATACTACATATTCAGAAAAGGCACAAAAACACAGTTCAAAGAAAAGATTTTTAAGTTCGTAAATTACATTGATTACGAAAAAGATATACGTGAATTCTGGAACAAAAAACAAAGATAAAATCAAGGATTTCTATATAAATCAGCAGCAAAACGATGATGTTATCATCTCTGCATCTCCCCGATTCGTCCTTGCTCCTATATGCAAAGAACTGGGAATTGATAACCTTATATGTTCAGAAGTAGATGTGCATAGCGGAAAGTATAACGGAAAAAACTGCCATGGAGAAGAAAAAGTTGTTCGGTTCAGAGCAATATATAAAGAAGATAAAGTCGATAAGTTTTATTCCGACAGCAGAAGTGATACACCTATGGCATTGATTTCAGCAGAGCCCTTTATCATCAAAGGAAATACAATAAAGCCTTGGAATTAACAGGAGGTAATTATGTACAAAAGGATTTTATCAATCATACTCATCGTCTTATCTGTGTTCACATTGGTTTCCTGCACTAATTCGCAGAACAATAATGATAGCACAGAAACAATCACTACTCCATCAGCACAGGTAGTTGAAACAACAACCGAGTCCCCCTCTGACATTCTCGAGTGGGCAGATTGCACCGAATATGTATTGGATGAAACTGCTCCCGTAAAGAATATCATTCTTTTAATTGGAGATGGTATGGGTGAAAACATCATTAAAAATGCTGATATTGTAAAGGGTTCACCTTTCGCAACAGCATATATGCCTTACAGTTGCTATGTAGGCACAGATTCTCTATCAGGTGTTACCGACAGTGCAGCATCATCAACCGCCATAAGTTGTGGTGTTAAAACCAAGAACAAATACATTGGTATGGATGGTGATGGAAATCCTGTTGAAACAATTGTAGAATTTGCAAAGGCAAGAGGCCTTAAGACAGGACTTGTTGCTACACAGATTATCCCCCATGCAACACCTGCAGGTATGGTTGCACACAACACATACAGAGATATGTTCAATGATATTCTGAAACAAATGGTCAACGCAAAAGTCGATGTAATGTTCGGCGGCGGTGCTGAATACGCAGACACTTCAAAAATGCAAAAAAGAATTGATAATGCCGGATATACATACATTAAAACACCAGAGGAATTAGAAACTCTGACTAACGGTACAATGGCTCTGGGCGCATTCTCATACAATGCCTTAAACGCAAGTATGAACCCCTCACTCACCACTATGACTTCAAAAGCACTTGAACTTCTTGATAATGAGAACGGTTTCTTCCTTATGGTAGAGGCAAGTCACATTGATATTTATGAAGCAATGCTGGATATGGACAGCACAATGGCCGAAATGAAATCATTTGACAAGGCTATCGACTACTCCCTCAGATGGGCAGAGTCACACCCCGGTACCCTTGTACTTGTTACTGCAGACCACGAAACAGGCGGTGTTATTGTTCCCGAAAGCGGTTCACCTGAGGATGTAAACAATGATTGCTTCACATCATCAGGTGAGCATACAGGTGCAGATGTAAAACTTTTTGCAGCAGGTGCTCAGGCTGATAAAATTCTTACCGAAGAAAGAATTGAAAATACAGAAATTGCTCGTATTATGAGAGAAGTTCTCAATGCTACTTATGGTGAAAAACCTGTAACACTTCTTAATCAGGATTAATAATGATAAAAACGCAGAAGCGACTTAAATCGCTCCTGCGTTTATTATTTTACTAATTGCCAATCAATCAGTACGAAGTGCAGTTACAGGGTCCTTTTTCGCAGCTTTTAGAGCCGGGAACACACCTGCAATAACAGTCAGAACAACACTGAGAAGCACAAGAATTATACCTGCACCTAAGGGTAAAGCCGCACTGACAATAGTTGTTCCTGCAACTGCATGTATGATTGCGTTGGCAGGAATGAGTGTAAGTAATGTTACACCAATACCAATAAGACCGGCACAGAAACCAACAATAAAAGTCTCTGACAAGAAAACCTGTGAAATGTTATTCTTTGAAGCACCGATTGCTCTGAGAATACCGATTTCCTTGGTTCTTTCAAGAACAGAGATATATGTGATGATACCAATCATAATTGATGAAACCACAAGGGAAACACCAACAAAAGCAATGAGCACATAGGAAATCACATTAACAATTGTAGTGATTGATGACATCAGAAGCCCCACATAGTCTGTGTAGATAATCTTGTTTTCTTCTGATGCATTCTTGTTATAATCACCGATACAAGTAGAGATGCTATCCTTATCTTCAAAACTATCGCAATAAAGAGCAATAGAAGTGGGAGCATCAAAGCTGACAACACCAAAAGACTTCATATTGTCCTCATAATCACCCGTAGAGATATATCTGTCATAGATAGAGAGTAGCACATCATCCTCAGGATTCTGCAGATAACTATCCATCATAGCAGCAAGTTCTACCTCTCCCAATGCCATCATCTGAGATGCTGCGGTCGGATTCTGAGCATACATGAGAGTAAGCATATCTCTGGTGATTCTTGCCTTCTCGGACACACCGATGGTATCAATGTATATCTTTGCATCTGCAATTCTCTCTTCATCAGACTCAGGCGCAAACTTAAGACCATTGAGAACATTGATTTCCTGACTTTCTTTCTGTGCTTTCACAACATCACTCTCAAGGGTGTAGTCTATAAGATAATCAGTAAGTGCTCTTGTATAGCAGAGATTTGCATTTAGAATAAGGTTATCTGCATCTTCTACAGGTCTGATAATACCTGTGATTTCAAGATTCAGAGCTTCTTCCATAAGTTCTTCGATATCTTCACTGTTATCACCTATATAGTGATAATTCCCATTATCATCTTCCTTATAAAAATCACAAGCAGGAATGATAGTATATTCCTTACTGCATATATCTTTATAGGACACAGACTCAGAATCAACCTTTACCTCTTCCCCGTTATCAACCTTCTTCATAATTTCCTCATATTCTGCTGAGGGAAGAACACCGAGCTGATAAAGAATAGTTGCAGGAATCTCGTTACGCTCGTTGAGCACAAGGATAACCTGATTGTATTCTGCAGGCCAGTCACCATATACAATTTCATAATTATCATAAATGATATTACTGATAAGATTGTCATTCTGTCCCGGGAGAAGTTCGTCAAAGTTATTTGAACCGAACATAAACATCATAGAGTTATCTGAGGATATACCCATCTGCTCATACATCTGTGCTTCTGTGTTCATCATCTGAGTACTTTTTGAAGCATACAGCGTACTGCCGTCAGTATTAACAAGCACACCATCCGGATCATAAGTAAAGGCACAGAAAGACGGACTATAAGAATATACAATACCATTCTCACCAATATAATTATGAATCTCATTATTGATATCATCAAGGTAACGTTTGAAATCTGTAAGATTATTCTCAGTAATACTTGTTGTGATAGTAGACTCAAGCTCAATAGCAGTACCATCTGAATATACAGCATCGCGATTATGGGCAAGTTCATCAATAGATGAAGCGGAATTGCTCAGTTCAAGAAATCCCGACAAATCCATAGTCTGTGCTTCAAGAAGAATAGGATATGATGCCATAGTACTCTTCTGAATATCAACAATATAATTATTAACACCGTTTGAAAGGGCAAGAATAAGCGCAATACCAATGATACCGATTGAGCCTGCAAAAGAAGTAAGGATTGTTCGTGCTTTCTTTGTAAGCAAATTGTTGAAACTGAGTGATAATGCAGTAAACAAAGACATTGAGGATTTACCCATATTCTTGTGTTCAGGAGTTTTCAAAGCCTCCTCAGAAACATCACAGGGATTTGAGTCGCCCTCAATCTTGCCATCACGGATATTTACAATTCGGGTTGCATATTCCAGTGCAAGTTCGGGATTATGTGTAACCATAACAACAAGACGATCCTCTGCAACCTCCTTAAGAAGTTCCATAACCTGAAGGCTTGTCTCTGTATCAAGAGCACCTGTAGGCTCGTCAGCAAGAAGAATATCAGGATCATTCACAAGTGCTCGTGCAATTGCAACACGCTGCATCTGTCCGCCTGAAAGCTGATTGGGACGCTTATGTAACTGATCACCAAGGCCTACTCTCTCTAAAGCTTTACGGGCTTTCTCACGGCACTGTTTTCTCTTTATACCTGAAATTGTAAGAGCCAACTCAACATTACTGAGAATAGACTGGTGTTCAATCAGATTATAGCTTTGAAATACAAAACCGATTGTGTGATTGCGATATGAATCCCAATCCCTGTCTTTGTACTTTTTTGTAGATATGCCGTTGATAATAAGGTCGCCGCTATCATAACGATCCAGACCGCCGATAAGATTAAGGAGAGTTGTCTTGCCTGAACCTGAAGGCCCCAGAATAGCAACAAACTCATTATCGCGAAGGTTCAGAGAAACATTATCCAATGCTGTCTGCTTGAGAGAACCTGTTACATAACGCTTACTGACATTTTTAATCTGAAGCATATTATACCTCCTTTTTCCATATGCAGAAATTATACATTAATAACTCGCTGAATAAATCGACAATTTGATATGAAACTATGAACACATTATTAATATTTCTGCAAAACCATGTGTTATTATATCACTTTAGCCTATCGAAAACAATCGAATATTAAAATATTTCTTACAAAACTCAAGAGGATAGGTAAAAACCTACCCTCTTTCAGAAATCGATATTTAGTCGCCACAAGATGATTTACGACAAGAATAACATCCTGCACCCTCTGAGTTCAACTCGCCCACATTAGGAGGGAAGAATTCGTTTGTGGGAAACTCAAGACGCGAGAAAACTTCGCAAGGATTATCTGAGGAATTCACGCACTCTTTCTCAGGTATACAAAAATCATATGAAGGAATCATCAGCTGTACATTACGCTCAATCTGAACAATTGAGAACATACCCAGAGTTACATAAACATTCCTCATACAAGATGTAATAAACTCGCCGCCGAAGCACTGGCAAATTCTTGAAGGAATCCTGCAAGGAGGGCTTACATGATGGGTTGACTCACAGAGTTTTGCAGAAAGAGCAATGGGTTTTGCAACCTGCACAGAAACTCTGGGAAGATTACCGCATTGTGAATTCTGAATATCAAGGTCATCGGGACTGCAGTTTCCTGTAAATACCTTGACACTTCCTTCACTACCATAAAGGATTACCTTTTTATTAAAAATAGATAATCCGTTAACCTGTACCGGAGCTGTGCCGGGGGCTGAGAAAACATCCAAGGATATGTCGTAGAAGAATGTCATATCTACAGAATAAAAACCTTTGTGAAATGGCACAGGCTCAAGGTCTGTCATTACAGAGATTACTTCTGCATCTTTGATTCTTACTGTTACCGCAGAATCAATTATACTCTGCACACTTTCGGTAAAATAAACTTTCAGGTCAGTAAGACAATCCTTATCTGAACAACTGTCATACACTCTTAAGGCATCGATGCATACAGATTGTGAGCATCCCTTGTCAGTATTTGTTGCTTCGAAGTTTTCAAACTCATTGCTTGTTTCAAGCATAATACAACCTCCAAATAAGTAATTCGTATACCTTGCACTTCTTGGGTTACAAGGCATTCTGACTTATTGATATATTATGCTATGTACGAAAAAAAGTGAAAAGGAGCGCAGAAAAACTACGCTCCCAAAATAAATATAATCAGATTTTTTCCATTTTACAGAAGTTAGCCATAAGTGTTTTTGTTCCTACTTTATCGAATGAAACCTCGAGCATAGTATCATTACCCATACGCTGTGCACTGATAATCATACCAACACCAAAAACCTTATGCATTACTTTATCACCTACAGTAAAAACAGACGAACCTCCTGATGAAGGTGCTGATGTACGACTTCTGCCAAGTGCATAAGGATCAAACTTCTTAGCCGTTACAGATGATGAACCAACTGATGTTGTGTTCTGAGGCTTTTTATTACCTGTTTTATCAAGATAAGAATCCCCTATCTCCTCACAGAAGCGGGAAATGTGATTATGCTGAGTTGAACCAAAAAGCATACGGCTCTGTGCATGAATAAGATACAGTTTCTTTTTCGCTCTTGTAATACCTACATATGCGAGTCTGTGCTCTTCGTTAAGCTCATCTGCATCATATATAGAAAGGTTTGAGGGGAACATTCCCTCCTCCATACCTGCAATAAACACAACAGGAAATTCAAGTCCTTTTGAGCTATGAAGTGTCATCATCGTAACACAATCTGCGCCTGTTTCCATATTATCAAGATCTGTCTGCAGGGAGATTTCTTCAAGGAATGCGGAAAGAGTTGCCTCTTCTGCATAATCCTCCTGGAAGTTGATGATATTTGACATAAGTTCATCAACGTTCTCTATTCTCTCGTCACCGTTTTCTTTTTCGGCTTTAAGATAGGCTTTAAAATCAGTATGCTCAAGAACAAGTTCATATATCTCAGCAACTGTATAATCATCAGATGCAACCGCATCAATAAGTCCCTGCATCATATCAGCAAAAGCTGTGAGTTTAGTTGACGCTCTGCCCAGGTCGGGATAATCCTTTGCTCTCTTGATAACATCAAACATACTCTCACCCAAAGCAGATGCAATAGACTGAATTTTCTGTACAGTAGAGTCACCGATTGCTCGTTTGGGCTTATTGATAATACGGGTAAGTCTTACATCATCACGGGGATTGCTTATCACCTGTAAGTATGCAATCATATCCTTGATTTCTTCTCTGTCAAGGAAGCGATGACCGCCGATAATACGATGAGGTATACCTGAACGAGTCAATGCATTTTCAATGGCATTTGACTGGGCATTCATTCTGTAGAGAACTGCAATATCAGCAAAAGAACCGCCCTTTGCAACATAATCAAGAATAGTTTTTGCAATATACATACCTTCGTCACGCTCATCCTGTGCTGTGTGAAGAGTAATCTTCTCGCCATCCTCATTATTAGTCCAAAGAGTCTTACCTTTACGCTGTTTATTGTTAACGATTACATCGTTAGCCGCCGCAAGGATTGTCTTGGTACTTCTATAATTCTGTTCAAGTCGAATAACCTTTGCTCCTGTAAATGTGCTTTCAAAGGAGAGGATGTTCTCAATTGTAGCACCTCTGAAACGGTAGATACTCTGGTCGTCATCACCAACTACACAAAGGTTTCTGCTCTTGGCTGCAAGCATACTAACAAACTTATACTGAACCTTGTTAGTATCCTGATATTCATCAACCATAATATACTTGAACTGATTCTGATACAATTCTAGTACATCGGGACAAGTCTCAAAAAGCACAACAGTATTAAGAAGCATATCATCAAAGTCCATAGCATTGGAAGAACGAAGCTGGTCCTGATATCTCTTGTATGCTCGTGCGATTGTGATTTTTCTACTATCAAAAGAAGCTGATGCCTCCTGTTCCATCTCGTCGGGTGTTTTCATTTCGTCCTTTGCCTTGGAGATAGCACTGAGCACCTGTCTGTGACCAAGCATCTTTTCATCTACATTCATAGATTTAAGAATGTCCTTCATAACCTTGCGCTGGTCATCAGTATCATAAATTGTAAAGTGTGCATCATATCCGATTCTGTCACCAAAACGTCTGAGAATACGTGAGCAAACAGAGTGGAAAGTTGCTGCCCATATATCCTGACCGCCGTCAGGTACTGTGATACAAATTCTATCTTTTAATTCTCTTGCTGCCTTATTGGTAAAAGTAATGGCAAGTATCTGCCAGGGATAGCAAAGTCCACACTGTAATATGTATGCAATTCTGTTAACAAGAACTGTTGTTTTGCCTGAACCGGCACCTGCAAGAATCAGCAAGGGACCTTCTGTACAGAAAACAGCCTGCTGCTGCATATCGTTCATTCTACTATAATTCTGCTTTATTGTTTCAATATCCATAATACATTTCCTTTTAGTAAAAAATCTGAGTTTAATTGTACCACAAATATAAAAAAGCCGCAACCATATCTGCTAAAATTTACAGATTGGTTACGGCTAACAAATTATTCGAAATAAGAATTATACCACTCGGTTATAGCATCAAAGTCAGAACTCATAATGAGGGTTACATAATTACCGTTCTGAGCAACAGAACATCCATTTACAATTGCAAGAAGTTCTGCGGAGTAACTTGCACACAAATCACGCTGTGAATTATACCGAACCATCAAAGCATCGTATACACGCTGTGCAGCATCAGAGTCAACAGCCTCAATAAGAATAAACTCGGTGATATCTGTAGATGAGTTCTTTGTAGTTTCTGCCGCAAACTGTTTAACATCCTCTGGCAGAATATTATAATAAAGTTCCAGGTCGTCTAAAGTATCAATCCGCATCATATCTTCTTCTGAAATAGAAAACTTAAAATTGATTGAATTAAGCACCTCAAATAAAACAACATCTTTATTTGAATTAACTCCACAACCTGTGAAAGCAAAAAACACAAGAAGGCAAATCAAAGCACTTATAATTCTCTTACCGTTCATATTATCACTCCTTTTTTCATAATCACAATTATATTTATGAATAGTACTGATGTCAACAAATTTCGAGTATTTTAAAATAAATTCTCCATATAGTCTTTATTTCCGCAAAATAGTGTGATATAATTTCAAGTGTGGAATATTTTCCCATTATCAAATTGTTTTAAAGGAGAAAATCTTATGTGCGAAAATACAAATGAACCCAAATACATACATGAATTAACTGCCGAAGAAAAAGATATACTAATCAGATTCAGACTATTGTCTGAGGAGAATAAACAGCTTGTTCTTGATTATGTGACATCACAAAAGAAAGCTGAAAACTAAGTAAAAACCACTTTTGTCAATATGACAAAAGTGGTTTTTTGGTCGAGGTGACGGGATTCGAACCCACGACTTCTTCGTCCCGAACGAAGCGCGCTACCAAACTGCGCTACACCTCGATATTAAATTGTTTATTAAAAAGCATTGTTGAATGACGAAGAAACCACTTCGTCCCGAAGGTCACGCGCTACCAAACTGCGCTACACCTCGATATTAAATTATTTATTAAAAAGCATTGTTAAATGACGAAGAATCCACTTCGTCCCGAAGGTCGCGGTCGACCAGAATGAAACATTACAACAGTAAATAATTAATAATATAAGTTCAGCCCCGAATTGCTTCGGGGCTGATTGGCTGCGGAACTAGGATTCGAACCCAGACATACAGAGTCAGAGTCTGCTGTGCTACCCTTACACAATTCCGCATCGGAACAACAGATATTATTATATCCGATTTCCGAAAAAAGTCAAGACTTTTTTTAAAAATTTTCTGAACTTTTTTAAATTTATTTTACGCCTTAATTGCTCTGATATCTTTACCAATAAAATCAAGTCTGTCGCACTCACCTATCACTCTGGATACAAAACGCTGAGAATAAACATCCTGTAATTCTCTTACAGTAAGGTTTGTATTAATAATCATAGGCTTACGCTTGAGAAGTCTGTTATTAAAAATATTATATATGGTACTCTTTGAGAAAGGTGTGAGGAACTCTGTTCCCAGATCATCAATAATCAATAAATCGCAATCGGTAAGAGTCTGAATCAGCTGCTCCTCTTCCCTGTTATCATAGTTAAAATGTAGACTCTCCAGCTTTGAGAGAATAGAAGGTGCGCTGATATATACAGCATAGTAACCCCTCTTCAGAACTTCATTTGCTATTGCAAGAGAAAGGTGGGTTTTACCAAGACCTGTTGCACCACGCATAAGGATAGATTTGCCCTCGCCGTTGAAACTCTTGGCATAATTAATACAAAAATTGAGAATCTTACTCATTCTCGAATAAGGAGAAACTCCGTCCTGATTGCTGTCATAAGGATAATAATCAAGACTGAATGTATCAAAGGTGGAAAGAGAAAGAGGCGAAAGTTTATTAATCTGTTCACAGGAACATTCTATTAGTAGTTTCAGAAGACAATCACAATAAACTGTCTTTGAATCTTTTTCTACAAAACCTGTATCGTGACACAAAGTACAAGTATACACAGGTTCCATATAATCAGCAGGATATCCGTTTTTGGCAAGAAGTTCTGTCTGTCGCTTCTGCAAATCAAGGCTGATTTCAGAAAGACGCTCTATTTCTTCTTTAGCATTTGCGCCCTTAAGAACAGCACGAGCCGCGCCGATAGAACAGGAAGTAAGTTTACGGCTTATTTCCTCAATCTCCGGAATCTCTCTGTATATCTCTTCTGTATGTCGCTGTGAAACTTTTTCGGCCTTTCTTCGTCTTTCATCAATAATACCAAAGGCTGTATCAAATATTTCTCTGCTGTATGTCATAGGTAATCACCTTAATCATCAAAAATACTTTTCTTTTCGTATTCATCAATATCATAGGAAGCACTCTCAGAATCAGAACTTCCGCTATTTTTCTTTTTGCCTGAGGGTTTTGATGCACTTTCTGCTTTCAGAACTTCATCAGGATTTCTGAGATTCTGCTCGAACCATCTCTTAAGGATTGCGTTAATATAAGGCATATTCATTTCACCTTTCTGATCAACACAACGCTCATAGGCAAGTCTTAGCATATCTTCGCTGAAACCCCATTCGTTAATCCATCTGTCAGCAAATTCAATCTGCTTTTTGGTGGGAGTACCACTAAGTCGTAGACCAAACACAGCAGAAACAGTAACCCAAGCAACAGAAGACTCACTGTATCTTCTGATTTTTTCTTCTGCAAGGCTAATATTTGTAACACCGTCTGCTGCCCACTTGATACCTGTTCTCTCGATATAACGCATATTACCCTTATCGATCTGAACGCAATGTTCCATAAGCATAAGAAGCACCTCAACAGGTAGGCCGTCTGTATCGTGAAGCATAATAAGAGTAGCTGTATCAGAATTGGACAGAACCTTTCCAAGAATCCTCTGGGCTTCATCCATAAGGAAAACAAGATTCTTATCTGCACGGAGTCTCTTTGCAACATATCCGGGTTCCGGTTTGGTTGCTCTGGAGACAGGTCGGGGTTTATCTGAACTAACATTTTCATCGGATACCGCACCTGGTACAGCTTTATTTTCTACTACAAGTTCTGATGCTGAAGATGTTTTTTCGGGGATTGAAATATTCTCTGAAGTTGTGACAAACAATCCCTTATCAACCCAATAGGAAATTGCATCACGAACATCTTCCTTATGAATGGCTAAAGCATCAGATATTGCTTCATCACTAAGATCAGCACCTGCGTTTCTGAGAATATAAAGAAGAACCTTAAGTTGTGATTCCCCTGCAAATCTCAGACCTTTGTCAACAACTGAAGAAGGTACGGCAAAAACAGAATTCCATACACCGAAATCTATTTTATATGACATAAATCACCATTTCCAAACTAACAAATAAACAGTCATCTGACACCTTTTGATATAAGATAATCATTGATTTGTCTGTTATCATAAAGGGTCAGATCATCACATCCTGCAAGATACTCATTATGATGTCTCAGCTCATGAGCAAGAATTCTCCTGAGCATCTCACAGAACTTTTCACGAGGCAGATGCCCGTAAACACGAGAAATACTGCCATAATAAAATACTATGTATTTTCCTATGTTATTGCGGTGATATTCACCAAGAATATACAAGTCTCCTGCAACAGCCTTAGGATGTAATTTTGTGCGGATATCAAGTCTGAGACCGCCTGATAGTTCCCTGTAAAGTTCATAAGGCATAGAATCAGCAATCTCATCAAACATCTGTCCGCATTCTTCATAAGTATACATATTAATCATCAAGATAATCTGAAAGTTTTTTTCTTCGGACAAGATGACAACGACTCGGAAAGAAGTGTCTGAATTCAAGAGATCTGAGACTGCTATAAGTCATATTAAACTTCTCAGCAGTTTCTGTGCGGGAATGTATTATTCCATCCACAAGACCAAATCTATACCTGAAGATTCGTTGAGCTCTGTTTGAAGCACCGAGCATGATTTCATCATAATTCTCTATAAAATACTTGGCTAAATTCAGATCTTCTCTTCTACTTCTTGAATATTCACTATCAATACTTGT
>SVPX01000038.1 GCA_015065665.1 Oscillospiraceae bacterium
CTCAGTGTAAGAGCGGCGTTGTAAGCAGACATTTCTGTTGCAATGATGTTGATGCCTTTTTGCTGTGCTGCGTTCTTTACATCTTCGTCAAGCTTAACACCCTCTGCAAGGATGATGCAGGCAACATCCGAAAGAGTGGCAACAGCAAGAATGTTGATATTTGACATTATTGTAATCCAGGCATCACCGCTGTTTGCTCTGCCCATAACCCAACTGAGCAGGTCGCCGATGTACACACCCTCAACAGGTACTTCACCGTCACAGATTACAACAGGGGAGAAACCCTCAATATGGCACAATTTATCAACTGTCACTTTCATCACCCTCTGAGTCAAGGTACTGAAGCAACTGGCTTCTGTACATAATGGTGCAGTCCTTAAGGTTTGCAGTACCCTTTACCACATCCTCTGCAAAAGCTCTGCAGGTAGGTGCGCCACAGGCACCGCAATCGATACCGGGCAGTTCACCTCTCAGCTTCTGAATCTCTGACATCATACGCATTGATTCAGACATGCTGGAACTGAGCCTTGAGATGGGGTAGTAGGTAGGAAGTTCGCTGAAGAAGTATTCTTCAGGAATGTTCTGAGAATTTTCTTTTGAAAGTGTAGCCTGAGATACAGGCAGATATCTTCTCAGAGTTTGTAGTTTTGCTTTTGCAATAAAAGGATTCTGCATTGTAAGCACTCCGCCCACACATCCGCCTGTACAGGCGTTGAGTTCAATAAACTCAAGGGGAGGAATGGTGTCGTTTTCGATTTCGTCAAGAATGTGGTTGACATTCTCGATTCCGTCAGCGGCAAGATAAGCATCGTTGAGAAGTGCTGTAGCCTCACCGCCCGAGGATGCCCAGCCGATACCGATTCGTCCTGAATTGGAAATAGGCAGAACGTTCTCAGAGTGTTTCATAGCGTTTATAAGTTGGAAGTAAATGTCGCTGATAGAAACAACAACATTAACAAGGCTTTTATATTCGCCGAAACCGTTTTTTACATAACTTGCCTTGGCAGGGCAGGGTGTAATGAAGCATACTCCGATATCCTCATCGGATAATTCGGGATGTTCTTTCTTGGCCTTGTCCCTTGCCATCATTGCCGCAATCTCCATAGGAGGCAGCATAGGCATAATGTTTTCTTTAAGAGATGGAAATCTCAGACAGATAAGTCGCAGTACCACAGGACAGGCTGAACTGATAACGGGTTTCTTAATGTCATCACGCTTCAGATAGAGCCTTGTGTATGCAGAAACAAGTTCTGCGGCTGTGGCAACCTCAAACACATCATCAAAGCCGATGTTGAGCAGTCCCTCAAGAATGTAGTTCACATCCTCAAGGTTTTCAAACTGACCGTAAAGTGTAGGGGCAGGAAGTGCAATTTTGTACTTGAATACCTCAAGGTCCTTCATAGTGTTGCAAACAGCCTTCTTTGCTTTTTTGGGACAACACTTGATGCACTCGCCGCAGTCAATACACCTTGCCTGATTGATAACCGCGTGTCCGTCTTTGATTCGTATTGCCTGAGTAGGGCAGTGTCGCAGACAGGTGGTACAACCTATGCATTTGTTTACATCAAGACAAACGGAATGTTCGTAGTTGTTCAACTGTCATTCACCTGCCTCTCAAAAATTTAGTGAATTACATAGAGAGGTTGACTCTCATTGTAATGGTAGTGCCTACTCCGACCTCAGACTCAATGTTCATATAATCGGTGTAGCGCTTCATATTGGGGAGGCCCATACCTGCACCGAAGCCCAGAGAGCGGACATCATCGGGGGCGGTAGAGAATCCCTCTTGCATTGCTTGTTCAATATCTTTGATACCGGGGCCATGGTCGCTGAGTATAATCTCAATATACTCCTCGGTAACAGCAACGTTAGCTGTGCCGCCACCTGCGTGAATAACCATGTTGATTTCGCCCTCGTACATAGCAATGGAAACTCTTTTAATGATATCGGGAGAAATTCCCAGCTGCCTTAGGTTTCTTTTTACCTGAGAGGAGGCTTGTCCTGCAGAGGTAAAATCTTCTCCGTCAACTTCAAATGTGAAAAGTAACTGGTCGCTCATGCTTTCACCTTATTGCCCACAAGACCGTTGCTGTAGAGAATTCCACAAGCATCATACATACGGGTTTTGGTGGTGAGGATAACGATACCGCTCTCTTCTGCAAGTTCAATCATTTCCGGTGTGGGCAGCTTGGAGCGCACCAGAACGATGCAAACCATATCCATCATCTCAGCAGTACGGATAACCTGAGAGTTGACAAGTCCTGTGAGCAGAACTGCCTGGTCTTTTACAAAAGCCAGAACATCGCTCATCATATCACTGCCACAAGCAGAGTATACGTGGTTGTCAAGGTTTTCTTCACAACAGGCAACTTCAGCATTCAGCAGTTCCTTTATTGTACGGATTTTCATAGTATAACTCCCTTTCGGTAGTTTAAGGAGTAATCCCCACAGGGGATGTACAATCAGTTCATGTATTTTGCGAGGATGTCATCAACATCGTCAACTGTAAGTCTGCCGTATACTTCTTCGTTGATTGTAAGAACAGGAGCAAGACCACAAGCACCGATGCAACGACAAGCTGTGAGAGAGAACTTACCATCAGGTGTGCATTCCTCAGAACCAATGCCGAGACGCTCGGAAAGTTTGTCAAAGATGTCGCCGGAGCCCTTAACATAACAAGCTGTACCAAGGCAAACGGAGATTGTGTAGTCACCCTTGGGAGTAAGTGAGAACTGAGAGTAGAAGGTGGAAACACCATATACCTCTTCCATAGGAACGTTGAGGCCCTCAGCAATCATAGCCTGAACCTCAAGAGGCAGATAACCGTAGATATCCTGTGCCTTCTGGAGTACGGGCATAACTGCGCCGGGATCGTCCTTGTGAGCCGCAATTACTTCCATAAGTTTTGCTTCCTGCTCCGCAGTACCGGAGAAGGGGAGTGTGCTGATTTTCTTTTTCATTATAATATCCTCCCTGTAGATTGGAATAGATTATTGAATTCAAGCAGTGTAAGTTGCAATATACACCACTTTACATACAACATTATAATAGCACAAATCATTGTGATTGTCTACAATAAATTATAGAAAAGTTAAAGAATTCATCGGATATATTATATAAATTTTTCTAAAACAGAGTTTTTGTGTTAATAAAATAACATATTGTTGCAAATCATAAAAAAGTGTATGCTCTGTTATGATACAAAAGCATACACTTTGAATTTTTTATGGAGAATTATTCTTGTCGGGAATACTGAATGTCTGTGACTTTCAGTACGCAATCTTCTACTATGAATTTGATTTCAAACCCTGCATAGCCGAATCCGTAGACTCTTTTATTATCATCAATATAAGATGGTCTGGGATCCTGAGAAAGAATCTGTATAAATGCTTTTCTCTTATTTTCGGGAATACGATTCAGAAGTTCACCGCTGCATTCAACACCAATGGCGTAATCTTTTTTCTCCTCGGCAAATCCGCCTGCAGCATCGGTCTTGCAATCCGCATAGGGAATATAGGGTTTGATATCGTAGATAGGAGTATTATCCATAAGGTCGGCACCCTCTACTACAAGCACAGTTCCCTCAGAAGTTTTTTCTACCTTAAGCAACTTCACACAGGAAAGTCCTATGGGATTTGGTCTGAAGGGCGATCGGGTTGCAAATACTCCAATTCTCCTGTTACCTCCCAGACGGGGTGGTCTTACTGTAGGGGACCAGGGTTTGTCTTTTACCTCGGAGAATTCCCATATAAGCCACAGGTGACTGTACTGTTCTATACCTCTCACAGCCTCATCACATCTGTATTCAGGCTCAAAGATAATAACTGCTTCTGTCTGAGCAAGTCCGCTTTGTCTTGGTATCCCGAATTTTGTGGGAAAGTCTGAATGTATTCTTGCGATAACTTTCATATAGTCCTCCAGGGAGTTTATGAATACATTATATTTGAATTTATATGTTTTTTCAACCTTTTGCAGTTGTTAAATTCTATTTGATGTGATAAAATTAAAACAGCAGTTTAATTTTGAAAAGAGGTTTTATTATGTCAGACTATATTAACGAAGATATCAATATGGAAGAAGATGAGTGTATAATTGTTTTTAACGATGAATACGGTAATCAGGTACCCTTTTCATATCTGGATGTTATTGAGTATGAGGGTGATGAGTATATTGTGCTTCTGCCTTTGGATGAAGAGGATGACGAGGTGCTGATTATGATGATTGACTCTTATGATGAGGAGACGGATACCGAGACCTATGCACAGGTGGAAAGTGATGAAACGCTGATGGCTGTGTATGAGATTTTCAAGGAAAAGTATAAGGACCAGATTAACTTTGCTGACTGATAATTACAGGGAGATTTTATGATTTATATAACCGGAGATACCCACGGGGAAAGAGAACGATTCTCAACAGAATATATACCCTTTGAAAAAGACCTTACAAGGGATGATGTTGTTATTGTCTGTGGTGATTTCGGATTTATCTTTACTTGCGATAAAGAAGAAAGAAGAGTTCTCGATAAGCTGAGCAAAAAGCCCTACACAATCTGCTTTGTTGATGGTAACCACGAGAACTTCCACGCACTCTTTGAGTATCCCGAGGAGCAGTGGTGCGGCGGTAGAGTCCACAGGATAAGAAAGAATATCCTGCATCTTATGCGTGGTCAGGTCTTTGAGATTCAGGATAAGTCGATTTTTACCTTTGGCGGAGCATATAGTGTGGACAGATGTCTGCGTACTCTCAATGAGTCTTACTGGCTTGAGGAACTGCCCGATAATCCACAGTACAAAGAGGCCACAGAATTCCTTGAAAAGCACAACAATAAAGTAGATATAATCCTCACCCACACAGCACCCGTTACTATGATACATTATCTGAAAGCATACCCTGATGCTCACGATGTTGAACTGACGGGGTTTCTTGACTGGATATATCGGGAGATTGATTTTGGAAAATGGTATTTCGGCCATTGGCATACAGATTTGCAGCTGAATGAAAAGGTCAGAGCCCTGTACTATGATGTTGTAAGGGTAGAGTAAAAGGAGAATATATGAACTATCGTCTTGATAAATACGGAAACAAACTTTCAACCCTGGGTTTTGGTTGTATGAGATTTCAGACCAAAATGGGTAAAATCGATTACGATGAAGCCGAAAGGGAAGTTATGGCAGCAATTGAGGGTGGCGTAAACTACTTTGATACTGCCTACATATATCCGGGCAGTGAGGCACTTATCGGAGAGATTTTTGAGCGCAATAATGTACGCGATAAAATAAAAATTGCCACAAAGATGCCTCACTATCTTGTTAAGAACAGAGATGGACTTGATAAGATATTCAACGAGGAACTCAGACGCCTGCGTACAGATTATGTGGACTACTACTTTATGCATATGCTCACAGATGTGTCCGCCTGGAAGCGAATGTGTGAATTGGGAATCCTTGAGTGGATAGAGGAGAAAAAGAAAAGCGGCGCTATCCGTCAGATAGGTTTCTCATATCATGGTAACACCGATATGTTCTGCACCCTTGTGGATGCTTACAACTGGGATTTCTGTATGATTCAGTATAATTATATGGATGAGAATTCTCAGGCAGGTAAGCGTGGTCTTAAGTATGCAAACAGCAAGGGGCTTCCTGTTATGATAATGGAACCCCTCAGAGGCGGACGCCTTGTGAATCGTCTGCCCAATGAGGCAAAGAAAATTTTTGCAGAATACGAAAAGCAGTACACTCCTGCACAATGGGCATTCCGTTGGCTTTATAATCAGCCTGAAGTTACAGTTGTACTGTCAGGTATGAACAGTATGGAGATGGTCAGGGATAATATTGCCACAGCCTCTTCCGCACAGGTTGGAGATTTCACACCCGAGGATGAAGAAATGCTTCAAAGGGTTGTGGAGGCTATCAACTCCAAGATGAAAGTAGGATGTACAGGTTGCGGATATTGTATGCCTTGCCCTAAGAATGTGGATATCCCCGGTGCTTTTGCTCATTATAACCGCAAATATGCAGAGGGTTGGTTCCCGGCTATGAAAGAGCATATTATGTGTACCGCTTTGCGTAAGGATTCCACAGCAATCCTCAACTGTGTAGGTTGCGGAAAATGTGAACAACATTGTCCCCAGAATATCCCTATAAGAGAAAAACTCAAGGAAGCGCAGAAGGAGTTGGAAACTCCCATATACAGAATAGCCCGTAAGGTGGCACCCCTTGTTACAAAATTCTAAACATTAAGAAAAGAGATGATCGTTATGGTTCAGATGGGTAAAATAATCAAAGAAAAAAGAATCGCAAAAGGCTATACTCAGGAGCAGCTTGGTAAACTTCTCAATGTATCAACCCAGGCGGTGTCCAAGTGGGAACGTGGCGGTACACCTGATATTGAACTGCTTCCCGATATTGCAGATGCTCTTGATATAAGTATGGATGCGCTTTTTGGCAGAGAGGCTAAAAGTGTGGAGATGGCAATGGCAAAGGCTCTCAAGGAAATGCCTCTGGAAGAAGCCTTCAGACGTGCTTACAAAATGTGCTGGGCCATAAACGCAGGTCTTGCTCACGAAGAATCTCTTATACACGATTCTCTTGATAACATAAAATATAAAGATACTGACCATAAGTATTTTTCTATACAGGTTATGGATCAGGGTATTCTCAGTATGCGTCTTGCAGAGGATTTCAGAACATTCTTCTTTATGCCTGAACCTCAAGGGGGACTTCAGGACAAACTTGCAAGTATGGAAGATTTGCAGAAAGTTTTCAGCGTTTTTGCAGATATGAATGTGCTTAAGATTATATTTTATATGTATTCCCGTCTCAACACGCCCATTGATGCCAGTCTTATCAGCAAGAACACAGGTATCGATGAAGATGTGGTTGAGGAGTATATGAAGCTTCTTAAGAACACCAATCTGGTTGACATTACATATATAGAGACAGCAAAGGGGAATGTTGCAGCATATACTTTCCGTAATGAGAATGCCGTTGTTCCTTTTTTGTGCATTGCAGACGAAATCTGCAAGAAACTTGTAATAGACTATTGGGTGCAGTTCGAGAGAACAAAGCCCTTGTTCTATTAATGCATAATTAGATAATTAAACCGCCGGTTGATTTTTTCAATTTCCTGTCGATTGTAAAACTCCTTCTGTAGTGCTAAAATCAGCATTGAAAGGAGTTGTGACTATGAAATTCAGAAAAACAATCGGCGTTTTACTTTTGCTTTCTATTGTTATCAGTGTGTTTCTTGTGCCTTGTAATGTAAGTGCTGCAGATATCTTATCACCTCAGGAGTTTCTTGACAAACAACTGGAAGTGGCTGATGTTAATGGTGTTGCTTATGTAACCAAAAACGGAAAGGTTATTGCCCAAAGCACAAGAGGTATGGCAAATAAAAAAGAAGGAAAAGAAGTGAATAATGATACACTGTTTCCTATCGGTTCAAACTCCAAACAGTTCTGTTCTGTTGCTGTATTTATGCTTATAGAGCAGGGCAAACTCAGTCTTGATGATACTCTGTCAGAATATTTCCCCGAGTATACAAAAGGTGCAGATATTACTGTCCGTCAGTTGCTTACAATGCGTTCAGGTGTACGCGATTTTCAGGAGGGTGCATTCATAGAGTTTACTCCTGTAATCAGCGAAACTCAGCAAGAGAATCAGCAGATGATTCTGGATTGGCTTAATACCAAAAGGCTCAAGTTCAAACCGGGCGGCGGTTATGACTATTCAAATACAAATTACCTTCTGCTTTCTATGATTATTGAGCAGATAACAGGAGAAAGCTACGAGAGTTTTATTAAAGAGAATATATTCACACCTCTTGGTATGGAGAATTCAGGATTTTTTGAGGAACTCAAGAATCACCCTGAATTATGTGAAAATGCATTCCCTGATGTGGAGGAATTTGTTTCTTCTGCAGATACCAGAGGTTGTTTTCAGGGTTCGGGAGACGTGGTGTCAAATGCCAAGGATATGGATAAATGGCTTACATCTCTCAGAGAATACAAACTTATCTCCAAGGAAAGCACAGACCTTATTACAACAGTATGTACAACAAGTATAGGTTTGGCTAATGGCATTGGTGTAGGCTATGCATACGGCTTTAAGGTTACAGCCGATAAAGGAATAGGTCATACAGGCTTTGTAGATACATATCTGAGCGGAAGCTTCACTTATTTTGAAGATAAAGTAAATCTTTTTGTAGTTACAAGTGATGAACCGAACATGAAGGTTGACACAATGGATTTAACCCATAAGATAGCATCCTATCTTAAAGATACAAAAATGAGCGGTGATGTAACACTGGATATGGAGGTCAATGTAAAAGATGCAACCATGATTCAGAAAACTTCAGCAGAGCTTGTGATTCTTGATGAGAATGAAATACTCTGTGCAAATGTAAACGGTGATACAGATGTAAACATCAAAGACGCAACTGCTATTCAGAAGTATGTTGCTTTGGTTGAAACTAACCTCCCCATAGGCGGATTCTTTTGTTAAATTGGTTGAGGTCTTATAATAAAAAACAGAAAGAGGTTGTAACTATGAAATTCAAAAAAACAGTCAGCATTTTACTTTTACTGGTCATAGTGGTTAGTATGGTTGCTTTGCCTACGGCTGTCGGTGCAGAGACTACAGCATCGCCTCAGGAATTCCTTGATATGCAAATGGATAAATACTGCATAAACGGAGTTGCTTATGTAACTAAAAATGGCAAGGTTATCTGTCAGAATGCCTATGGTATGGCAAATGTGGAAGAGGGCAAAGAGATGACAGTAGATACTCTGTTTCCTATTGGTTCAAACTCAAAGCAGTTTTGTGCAACTGCTATCCTTATTCTCAGAGATCAAGGTAAACTGAGTGTAGATGACACTCTTTCACAGTATTTTCCTGAATATACCATAGCTGCAAATGCTACAATAAAAGACCTTCTGACTATGCGTTCGGGAGTACGAAACCATTTAGAGGGTTTGGACAAAGGTGAATACACACTTTCTGTTGATGCCACAGAAGAAGAAAACCAGCAGGTGATCCTTGATTGGCTTTATGGAAAAAGACTTGTGTTCAAGCCAAATGGCGGTTTTCAGTATTCAAACGCAAACTACTTCCTGCTTTCTTTAATTGTTGAAAAAGTGTCAGGACAGGATTACGATGATTTTATCAAAGAGAACATCCTTGAACCTTTGGGTATGAATAACACAGGTTTTTACGAAGAACTTATGAACCATCCTGATCTGGCAGAGCATACAGCACCTGATTTTGGTCTGCCCATTGAGCCTGAACTCAAAGGCCTTACACAGGGAAGCGGAGACCTTGTGTCAAATGCTGAAGATATGGATAAATGGATGACTTCTCTCAGAGAACATAGAATTCTTTCTGAGGAAAGTTTTGCTGAGATGACCACCAACTACACATCAAACGGAAACTATGGATATGGTGTGTGTACCGATGGTTCCGGAATAGTATATCATACTGGTGGTATTGTGTCTTATCTTAGTATGGCTGTTACTTTCCCGGAAGATAAATTTAATGTTTTTGTTGTTTCAAATGACTATGAAACAGGTTTGTCCGGAGTAATCGAGGAACTGTCCTTTGAACTGTCTATGATGTTCAAAGACCTTAAAATCTGCGGTGATGTGAATATTGATATGGAAGTCAACGTAAAAGATGCAACCATGATTCAGAAAGCGACTGCTGAACTTGTGGAACTTTCTGAGGCAGAAACACTCTGTGCAGATGTAAATGGTGATACAGATGTAAACATCAAAGACGCAACCGCTATTCAGAAGTATGTTGCTGTGGTTGAAACTAACCTCCCAATAGGTGAGTATATCTGATAAACTGAATAGTTGATACGTTTCATAATAAATGCAGGTTTTTATAATCTGCATTTATTTTTGCCCGAAAAAAAATCCGCCCAAAGGCGGACAGAACAGAGGGGAGACAAAAGTCATATAAAAGTGAAATAACCCTTGACCGTGTTTCTTTACACATCAGTCAAGGGTTATTTCTGTTCACTCTTATTATCTAACATCATTGTCTACCTCTCATTTCTACAGATTGCGGATTCGACTTTGTCCTTTTCTCTCTGTTTACCTTATCCACTTCATTTTCTTTTCGTTCTCGTAAGTGAGATTTACTTGAGTGTGGTTTTCTTTGATAGGGGACATTGTCTTTACCTTTTGGTTTGTTGAAGTTTCTTGCAGAGTTTTTGACTCTTAAGGTTTTGATTCTGACTTTCTTTTTTTGACCTTGAAAAATTAGATTTGTAAATTCTTTGTTGGTTCTCATCTGTTATACTTCACAGATGTTTTTGTACTATTTTATTTGTACTTTGTTTTTTTGTGAAAGTCTTTGAATTTTTACCTTTCGGTTCTTCAACTTACCTTAAGGTTTCTTACCTCTTCATTGGTATCATCCTTTCTGTCTATAATATACCATAGGGTGCAGGGGTTTGCAAGATGGAATAATATACAAAGTTAACAGTAGTTTTTAATATAAAACAGAGAAACTGTTGATAATATACTACAAATTATCAAAAAGTAAGTTGACACAACAGCAGTTTGTGTGTTAATATAATAAGGTAGTCGGCTTCAGATTCAGTCAAAGGTAAGGTGTTTGCACCTTGCCTTTTTCTTTTTTGTCGGGTCATATAAGATAAGATCAAGGGATTTTGTAAAAAAACAGTTGACTATGTGTCGAAAATAGATATAATCTGTATATAAACAAAAAATAGAGGCGCGGTGCTTATGAGTAGCATACATAACTGTACGGAAATGCAGTATGCAAAAGGAATCACCGCCGAAGTCCGAAGATGTTTTCCGATGTTAAGGGCTGGGGTAATGCAGAATATGTATTACACTGTCACCTGTGGGTGGAGTGCTATTTTGATTAAGTTTATGGACTTATGACCGTGGCACTAATGCCATGGTCTTTTTGTTTTATATAATTTATTTACGGAGGTTTACACTATGTCAAAGACAAACAAGATTGTCCTTGCGGTTGCAGCACTTGTGATTGTTGGTCTGCTTGTATATGCAGCAGTTTCCGGCGGTTATCTTGGTACTGTTTCCTGTATGGATTGTCACGGCACAGGTATTGCATCTGATGCAACCTGTGAAACCTGCGCAGGAGAGGGTATGGTTCAGGGTACAATCTGGGCTCTGGTTCCCCCGATTATTGCCATCGGTCTTGCACTTATTACAAAAGAGGTTTACTCCTCACTCTTCATCGGTATTGTAACAGGTGCTCTGTTCTACTCAAAGTTCAGCTTCCTTGGTACAATGAATGCTGTTATCAACGAGGGACTTATTTCTGCTGTCAGCGATACAGCAGGTATCTTTATCTTCCTTGTTGAGCTTGGTGTTCTGGTTGCTCTTGTTAACAGAGCAGGTGGCTCAGCCGCTTTCGGTAAATGGGCTGCAACTCACATCAAATCAAGAGTAGGTGCAATGATTTCCACCTTCATCCTTGGTGTGCTTATCTTTATTGATGACTATTTCAACTGCCTTACAGTTGGCTCTGTTATGCGCCCTGTAACAGACAGCCACAAGATTTCACGCTCAAAACTTGCTTTCATCATCGATGCTACTGCAGCACCCATTTGTATGATTGCTCCTATTTCATCCTGGGCAGCAGCGGTTTCTGCTTATGCAGAGGACGGCAGAGGTCTTGACCTGTTTATTACAGCAATTCCTTACAACTTCTATTCACTCCTGACACTTGTGTTTGTAGTTGCAATTTCTGTTATGGGCTTTGATTACGGTTCAATGGCAATGCACGAGTACAAGGCTAAGTACAAGGGTGACCTTGGTGTTATTGAGGAGAAAACAGCAGCAGAAGAAGGTAACCCCAAGGGTAAGGTTATCGATCTTGTTCTCCCTGTAGTTTTCCTTGTTGTTGTCTGCGTATTTGCTCTTGTTTATAACGGCGGAATCCTTGATGGCACAAACTTTGTTGATGCTTTTGCAAACACAGATGCTACTGTTGGTCTTCCCTGGGGCGGTCTTATTGCTCTGGTTATCTCCATTGCTTTCCTTATTATCCGCAGGGTTATCAGTTTCAAGGATGCAATGGCAGCAATTCCCAAGGGATTTAATGCTATGGTACCCGCTATTCTGATTCTTACATTTGCAACAGCTCTTAAGAATATGACAGGTCTACTTGGTGCAAAGTACTTTGTTGGTGATGCAATGAACGGTGCTGCAGCAGGTCTTGCAAACTTCCTTCCTGCAATTATCTTTGTTGTTGCTTGTATTCTTGCTTTTGCAACAGGTACATCCTGGGGTACATTCGGTATTCTTATTCCTATTGTTACTTATCTGTATGCAGGTACTCCCGATGCAGAGCTTATGGTTATCAGTATGTCTGCTTGTCTTGCAGGTGCAGTATGCGGCGACCATTGTTCTCCCATCTCCGATACAACAATTATGTCCTCAGCAGGTGCACAGTGTGAGCATATCAATCACGTTTCAACCCAGTTGCCCTATGCTCTGACAATTGCTGCAATCTCCTTTGTAACCTACATTATTGCAGGTTTTGTACAGGTGTGGTACATTGTTCTGCCTATCGGTGTTGTTCTGACAATCGGAACACTCCTTGTGCTTAAGGCAGTTACAAAGAACAAGAAGTTTGAAGAATAATAATTTAACATAGTTTTATACAAAGAAAACGGCTACTGAAAGGTAGCCGTTTTTCTTTGCTTTATTATATGTATCAGAATAAAAAATCAGATTATAATTTTATCACCTGTGCTGAGATAGTGAAGTTTTTTCATATGTTCTTTCATAAATCCATATTGCTCTGTTCCTGTGCAATGACAGGTAAAGTAATTGGTAGAAAAACCATCAAGATATGTGGCGTAACCTTTTAGTTTATCATCAAGGGGCAGTTTTGAAAAATGAAATCCGCCTACAAGTACATCTGCATCAAACCAGTTTACAATATTAAGGATTCCCTTGTGACTGCAACCGCTTATGAGTATCTTCTTACCTTCTTCTTCAATGAGAAGATATTGCTCGTGCCTGAAATCATCGGGGATAAAACTGTCACCTTTCTTTTCATAAAGTCCGAAACTGCCAAGGTGGAAATTTTTCTTGGCATTATTGCAGGAGTGAAGGGTGATGCCATCAGCAATTTCTGTGAAATCTTCTGTGAAGATAAGGCGGGGATTATTCATAAGTTTCAGATTCATACCGATGTATTTCTCTGTGCCGTTGTAGTGAGGTTCAAAAGCAAACTTGCTCAGATATACAGGAGCGGTTTTGTTAATGTTCAAGAAGGCTTCTAGCCCTCCTGTGTGGTCGTAGTGTCCGTGGGATAATACAGCAATATCCACCTTTGCTATATCAATACCCAATCTCTCTGCATTACGAAGAAACATATCGCTCTGTCCCATATCAAAGAGGATTTTTATACTGCCTGTTTCAATGTAAAGTGACAAGCCGTGTTCAGCCTCAAAAGTGCTGTTTTTTGCTGTGTTTTCTGCAAGAACGGTAATTTTCATAGGTTCGCTCCTTGTGGTATAGGTTCTTATTTTACTATGTTATCATTTGTATGAACTTTTATCAAGATTAATTGAAATTTTAACAAATTTTAATTGACTGAAGTGTATGGTGTGGTATAATTAGATTACAGTATTAAACTGAATTTACTCTTAAGGAGGAATATCCTGTGAAAAAAAGATTGATTTCATTATTCCTGGTTGTGCTGATGCTGGTAGGGTTATCCGTTTTCAGCACATCAGCTGCAACAGCCTATGATGTATGGGTTGGCGGTGTAAGGGTTACAAGCCAGAACGCAAGTAATGTTCTAGGTAATGGCACAGTATCTTACAACGCTACAAGCAACACCCTTACTCTTAATAATGCAGATATCAAAGGTCGTGTTATAGCAGATGATTATCTTAGTGCCGGTATCTATGCTTACGGAAAGGATATGACAATTCTTTTTTATGGCAATAACACCGTGACCGATGGGGGAGGCAACAACACCTGGAGTATGGGTTTAGGTGTTGAAAGCGGCAACCTTGTGTTAAAAGGCGCCAAAGATGCATCTCTTTCCATAGTGTCAGGATATGCTCTGGAATACAGTGTGGGTGTTTCTGTAATTGAAGATATTGAAACACCGGGTAAGGGTGGCAAACTTACCGTTGAAAGCGGTGCAGTATCTGTCAGCTACAAGGGCAATAAACTTAAAGATGCTCATGGTATGGGTGCATTGATTTTTGATATGGAAGTCAGAAATTCAGATTTGTTTTCAATAACAGCTCCTCCTACAGAGAACGGATACAGCTATGGTATCAATGCCTGTGGTGCTGTTGATGTACTGGGTGTTAATACTGTTATGAAAGTTACAGGTTCTGAGGGCTTTGAGTCCCACGGTATTTTTGCAATTTCCAATTGGACACAGAACGAATCCGGCGGATATGACCTGATAATTTCTGCCGACATTAATATAGGAGTCGGTGCTTATGTTACTGCAGTCGGCGGTAAAGCAAAGTTTTACTCTGCCGGTATCAATATTGATGGTGGAATTTACTGTGATAATAATGCCAGATCCCTTGTTGCTATAGGTTCAGATACAGACCCTGTCTACGCAGATGAAACTTTAGATCATCCCTCCTGCAGTTATGGTATCAATTCATACGGCAACCTGAGCTTTAAGAGTGGTACAGTAAGAGCTGAAGCCGGATATGCTTACGACTCATGCGGTATCAATGCTCTGACTGAGACCGAATATGATACTGAAACAGAAACATATATCCCTCTTAACGGAGATGTAAAAATTGACGGTGCAAATGTTACCACAGTATCAAAGGGCGGCTATGCATATTCTGATGGTATGTATGTAGGCGGTGATCTTACTGTTTCATCAGGTTCCCTTACTGCTGCAGGTGGTACAGCAGATGCAACCAATAAAGATGTTCAGACAGAGTCAAACGCAATCTATGCAGGTTACGGTGTAGCTATCACAGGCGGTACAGTTACTCTTACTTGCAAGGATGTAGCAAACGGCAGAGATGCAAGTTGTGGTATTTACGCATTTGATCCCATTGTACTGGGTAAGGATATGCTTGTCAGAAACGCAAAAACAGACTTTGTGGCAGGGGACACCCAGATAAAACCCAAGTCTTTTGATGTACCGGTTGTTATCGAGAAAGGCTCAACAGATATTCTTCTTGGTGATGTGAATGGCGATAAAGAAGTAAACATCAAAGATGCCACAGCAATTCAGAAGCATCTTGCTGAACTTGTAGTGCTTTCCTCACAGGCACTTGAGGCTGCCGACTTCAATCAGGATTCTGATGTGAACATCAAGGATGCAACTGCTATTCAGAAGAAAATTGCAGGTCTTGTATAAAAGTAAATATTTGATTTAATATAAGCAAAACGGCTGCGTTAATAAAAACGCAGCCGTTTTGCTGTTTGTATGTTTTGGGGATTAAGAAAAGATCAGAGTGAGTTTATCGGTTTTGCTTTGTATAAAGAATGTATATCTGAGCCGCAGAATGACGGCTATGCACATCCAACTTGCGATAAATTTTCTTTGTGTAGTCATTCACCGTGTGATCGGTAATGTACATTGCTTTTGCAATGTCAGCATTTCTGTAACCCTGAGCAATAAGCCTCAGCACCTCAAGCTCTCTTTTTGTCAGATTATCGAGGGGAGTGATGTGAGTCAGATGTTGCTCAATTGTTTCGTTTTCTTCAAGAGTTTTGTCTAACATGTCCGTGCCTCCTTATTGGGGAAGGTGATATGCTGCCTGTCAGCATTGTAAAAAGTACAGGGTGATATGATGTTGCAATAAAACAAATGAATGTTTATATTGTATAAGTTTATAATAGTAATTGAATCATATAAAATGCCCCCTGTGTTGTTTCAAAATTATCCTTTTCTATAGATATACTGTCTAAAAACCCCTTGAATAAGGGGTAGAAAACACAACACGAAAATTTTATAATTAAAGCATTGGATTGAATGTTTGTTTTTGCCTTGTTAATTTCATATATATTATAACAATATTAAACAAAATTTTCAACAAATCTGCTGAAAACTATTGTATATGGTAGTAAAACTACCAAACGGAGGTGACAAAGAGATGAACGAGTCCGGTTCTGAGGGTATGAACTATTTCTTTTATATGAATCTTGCCAGACAGGAGTATCAGGTTATGCTAAAAAAGTATCCGGAGATAGCATCTCTGTCACCAAGAGAACTTGAGGTTTTCTCTTATCTGTTCTCTGATAAAACTCTGGCAGAAATTGCAGAGGAGCTTTTCATCACATATTCTTCTGTTCACTTCCATTGTAAGAATATTTATCGTAAACTTGGCGTTTCAGGCAGACGCCAGATCTTGATTAAGTACAAAGATATTTAATTGAATTCTACTGATTATTACTTGTGAAACATCAATAACCCCCTTGAGCAAGGCAGTACTTTTTTACAAAGTGCTGCCTTGTTTCTTTGTTATTTTGCTATAAATGCAACAGGCACTTCTAAAAGAGGTGCCTGTGTTTTTGGTGCTTTCTGTACAATTTGGAGAGCTTGGGTTTTTCCTGCTTTTTTATTTTATTCTTCCTTCTGTACTGATAACATTATGTTTTAATGTTTATAGTTTGAGTTGTTTTTCAAATCTCTGCAAAACACTTGTTGACTTGCAGGTATTAATTGTGTATAATATTTTCTGTTGCAAAAACACAGCAATTAAACATGCGGGTGTGGCGGAATTGGCAGACGCGCCAGATTTAGGTTCTGGTGGCACCCCCGTGCAG
>SVPX01000039.1 GCA_015065665.1 Oscillospiraceae bacterium
CTCCTTTCAAAAAAATCAAATATGAGTATTATCAGAAGGGCAGGTCGTCATCACCGGGCATCTCCTCAAAATCAGAAGCGGAACCGCTTGAGAAAGAGGGAGTCTGCTCTGCATAAGCAGGATGAGAAGGAGCCTGAGCCTGAGAGTAACCGCCGCTTGATTCGCGACGCTCACCTGTGAAGGATGCGCTGTCTGCGATAACCTCTACAACGTAGCGGTTTGTGCCATCCTTAGCCTGATAGGTACGGCTCTGGAGCTGACCATCGATTGCGATGAGTGAGCCCTTTCTGAAGTGTCTGCATACGAAATCAGCTGTGTAACGCCATGCTACGATATCAAAGAAATCTGCCTGACGCTCCTCGCCTGATTTTACATAACTACGGTCAACGGCAATACGGAATGTTGTTACATTGATGCCGGACTGTGTTGTCTTAAGTTCAGGGTCAGAAACAAGTCTGCCCATAAGTACTACTCTGTTAATCATAAGATACTGTTCCTTTCGTCGGACATCCATTGGATGTCAAAAAATGTGATTATTCGTCTTTCTTGATGATGAGAGATCTGAGAACGCCGTCTGTGATCTTGTATCTACGGTCGAGCTCAGCGGGGAACTCAGCTTCGGACTCAAAGTTGATGAGTACATAGTAGCCTTCGCTCTCCTTGTTGATGAGGTAAGCAAGCTTTCTCTTGCCCCACTCTTCAACGCTCTGCAGTGTTGCATACTTCTCGATTGTCTTCTTGAACTTCTCAACGAGAGCCTGTGCAGCCTCCTCGCCGTTCTTGAGAGAGAGAACCATAACGGTTTCGTAGTTAGCCTTAACTGCCATTTGTTGCACCTCCTTCTGGACTTCTGGCGCTGAATGGAAATACGCAAAAGCGTTCAGCGCAAGGATGAACGTTGCTGACCGCAACGCAGCTTCAAAAAAAGAAGCCTGTTATGCATACTGACACACATAACAGGCTTATTATATCACATTATATAAAGTTGTCAAGGATTATTTGCTATTTTCTTCCCATTTTATCTGCGTTTTTGCACTCAGATAATAAGTAAGTCAAGCATCCTTATCCCCTGCTGACTCTGTGAGCGCATCAAGATTTTCATATACAGCAGGATTGGGTGCTTCATCATAAGCATAGAAACCTCTGCCTTTGATTGTATTAGCTGTTGTAACTATAACAAAAGCCTCGGGGTCTACCTGATGAATATACTGATTGGTCATATGAACCTGATTTGAACGGACAGCACAGAGAATAACCCGTTTATCGTCTCTGCGGAAACCGCCCTCAGCCTTGAGAAGAGTAACTCCCCTATCCACTTTTCTGAGGATGGTATCGGTGACTTCATCGTACTTTGATGTTACAACAAAGAGGAGTTTGCCGTTATTCTTGGACACACCATAGAGGATGGTATCTATAGCCTTACTCATAACAAATATGCATATTATCGCATAAAGTGCATTCTCCACATTACCATATACAAAGGCAGAAATTATAACAACAAGTCCATCCACACCCATCATAAATTTACCCTGAGAAATATGGGGTGACTTCACATGCATAATACGGGCGACAATATCCGTACCGCCCGTTGAGGCTCCGCGATAGAAAATAAGTGCAAGACCTGCACCGCAGATAAGTCCACCGAAAACAGAAACCAACAGACCGTCACCGATATATGGAGTGAGGAAACCTTTGTCAACAAAGACACTGCAAGTGTCCATAAGAACTGAAGAAACAACCGAACAGATAACAGAGCGTGACAGATATCTCCACCCCAGTGCAATACCGCCCCAGATAAAAATGGGGATATTAAGCACAAGTGTCATAGTACCCAAAGGAAGAAACTCAAATGTGTAATTAAGCAAGGTACTGATACCGATTACACCACCGGGAGCTATGTTGTTAGGGGATGTAAAAAGCACAACAGACAGAGCATATAGAATGCATCCTGCGAAGATAATCAGGATGTCCGTAAACTTTATTCTGTCTGCTCTTTTTCCTCTCTTATCTCTCTTTATTTTGCTCATAATTATTCACCATTTATGCATATTTATTCATTGCCATCTGAACTGACGATGACCGCAAAAAGTTCCTTTACACGCTCTGTTCTTCCACTAAGATAAAGATACCCAAACAAAGCCTCAAAACCTGTTGCCGTGTGATAATCCTTGAGAGTGCTGTTCCTGGGTACAGAATTTACTTGAACATTTCTGCCACGGCGGAACACACCCTCTTCTTCCTCTGTAAGCATATCTTTGATTTTTTCATAGGCTACAGTCTGAGAAGAACAACACACAATCTTAACTTTTTCCTTATTAAGCTCACCAACCTGACGCTTACCTGAGGATAAGAGATATTCACGAACAAGAAGTTCGTATACACTATCCCCTATGAAAGCAAGAGTCAGAGATGGAAGTTCTCTGGGATTTACATCTGATAAAAATAGTTTATCCATAAAACAACCTATAATCACAAATTACTCTACAAAGTCAAACTGAACTTCGTAGATAGAAACTGTGTCGCCTTCTTCGATTCCAGCTGCTCTGAGAGCATCGATAACACCTGAGGAAATAAGAACATTCTGGAAGTAGTTGAGGCTTTCGTAGTCATCAAAGTTAACAGACTGCATAACGCGATAAAGCCACTTGCCCTCAACGAAATAAATGCCGTCTTCCACAGTGATTTTAACCTCTTTGGAATTGAGAGATTCCACATCAATCTCAGGTGCAGGTTCTGCTTCATAAACTATTACAGGAGGAAGTTTCTGGAGCATTTCTGTAATCTTATCCAGGAGAGGGTCTACATCATAGCGGATCGCTGCCATAATGGGATAGAACTCATAGCCCTGGGACTCAACAAATTTGCGGAAATCCTCAACCTGCTCGTCTGTTGCCAGGTCACATTTATTACCTGCAACAACCATAGGACGGGAGGCAAGTTCAGGATTGAACTTCTGGAGTTCCTCGTTGATAATACGGAAATCCTCCTTAGGGTCTCTGCCCTCGCTGCCTGAAACATCAACTATATGAACAAGCATTCTGCAACGCTCAACATGGCGGAGAAACTGATGGCCAAGGCCTGTTCCCTCCCATGCACCTTCAATAAGACCGGGGATATCTGCCATAACAAAGGAACGTCCTTCTGACACAGTAACAACACCCAGTTTAGGTGTGATTGTTGTAAAATGATAATTTGCAATTTCGGGTTTTGCCTGCGAAACAACAGAGAGAAGTGTGGATTTACCTACATTGGGAAAACCAACAAGACCTACATCAGCAAGAAGTTTAAGTTCAAGCTGAACCTCCATTTCTTCACCGGGAAGACCGGGACGGGCAAAACGGGGAGTCTGACGAGTGGGTGTTGCAAAATGGGAGTTGCCCCAACCACCTTTACCGCCACGGGCAACAACAACAGGCTCTGAGCCTGAGATATCCGCAATAATTCTGCCTGTCTCGGCATCTTTTACGAGTGTACCTGTGGGTACGCGGATAATAAGGTCCTCGGCTTTTCTGCCGTTCTTTCTGCCTGACATACCTGCAGCACCACTCTGTGCTGCATATTTTCTTTTATATCTGAAGTCTGCAAGTGTGGACAGGTTAGTATCTGCAAGAAATACTACATCGCCGCCTTTACCGCCGTCACCGCCATCGGGACCGCCTGAGGCTACATACTTTTCACGATGAAAAGAAACGGCACCGGCACCGCCGTCACCTGCTTTTATGCTGATTTTTGCTACATCAACAAACATTATATCCCCTCCTGACAAATAAATGTATACAAAACATCTGTTAAGAGAATTCTCTCCCTCTGTCAGAATATTATTCTGACACCGCCCTTATCTAAGTGAGGCAGGGAAAATTAAACCAATAAGTTTTCTGAAAAAATAAAAGGGCGGATTATGAAAATCCGCCCGAATGCTTCGTTATTACTGCTCAACAGGGTAAACGCTAGCACGCTTTCTGTCTCTGCCCATACGCTCGAAGCGGAGAACACCGTCAACGAGTGCAAAGAGAGAATCGTCCTTGCCTCTGCCAACATTTGCGCCGGGATGGATGTGAGTACCTCTCTGCTTTACGAGGATGTTGCCTGCGAGAACGAACTGGCCGTCTGCACGCTTAACACCAAGACGCTTGGACTCAGAGTCACGACCGTTCTTGGTAGAACCCATACCTTTCTTATGTGCGAATAACTGGATGTTAATCTTAAGCATTATCTTTACACCTCCGAATAATTAACTGTAATGTTGTTTTGGTACTGCTGTGAAAGCTCATTCATATGGAGTTCAAAACCCCTGAGAATATCCTGTGCTTTCAGAGCATCTTGTGAAGAAAGCTTCATCATCATAAATCCTGAATCTGCTGAGATATCAGCCTCGATACCAAGAATCTCGGTGATGGTATTTGCAGTCATAAAGGCTGCTGAACTGACTGCGGCACATACGATATCGCTGCCTTCTTCGGCATAACCGCTATGTCCTGAAAGTTCAAACCCTGTAATTAAAGACTCAGATGTAATGAAGCGAACAGCTGTCATAATCAGCCTGCGATGGACTTGATCTCAACCTTTGTGTAAGGCTGTCTGTGTCCGAGCTTTCTCTTCTCACCCTTCTTGGGCTTGTAAGTAGCAACAGTGATTTTCTTGCCCTTTGCGGTCTTGAGAACCTCACCTGTTACTTTTGCACCATCAACATAGGGGGTGCCGACAACGAGACCGTTGTCTGTGGAGATAGCAACAACCTTGAACTCAACAGTTGCAGCTACTTCTGCGTCAAGCTTCTCAACATAGATAACGTCACCGTTCTCTACTTTGTACTGCTTGCCGCCGGTTTCGATTACTGCGTACATAGTTAGTACCTATCCTTTTTATAGACTCGCTATCATTGGGTGTGACATACGTCAACTTCTGACCCACAATAAGCGGCTCATACACTATACCACAACTAAGGGTAAATGTCAACAATTATTTTGAAGTTTTGTGGCTTTAAGAGTGTTTTTCATCAGCATTGCGATTGTCATAGGACCTACACCGCCGGGAACAGGTGTAATCATTGATGCTTTATCCTTTACTGAGTCAAAATCAACATCACCGCAAAGCTTACCGTCATCCATTCTGTGAATGCCTACATCAATTACAGCAGCGCCTGCTTTAACCATATCAGCCTTGACGAACTTAGGTTTACCAACAGCGGCCACAAGTATATCTGCTGACTTTGTAATTTTCTTGAGATTGAGAGTTCTGGAGTGTGTTATGGTAACTGTGCCGTTATCATGGAGAAGAAGCATAGCCATAGGTTTGCCTACGATATTACTTCTGCCGATTACAACGCAGTTTTTACCCTCTATTTCGCAATTATAGTGGTGGAGCATCTCCATAACACCTGCAGGTGTACAGGGCAGGAAGTCATACTCACCAATCATAATTTTACCTACATTTGAAGCGTGGAAGGCATCAACATCCTTATCAGCACGGATTGCGGCTATAACAGCCTTTTCGTCAAGCCCCTTGGGCAGAGGAAGCTGCACAAGGATACCGTTTACATCCACTCTGTTGTTAAGTTCTTCGACAAGTGAGAGGAGTTCTTCGTTTGTTGTATCAGCAGGGAGTGCATACTCCTCAGAAATGATACCGCAAGTCTCACAAGCCTTTTTCTTGTTGTTTACATATACTCTTGATGCAGGATCATCACCTACAATAACTACTGCAAGTTTTGAACTGATACCTTTATCTTTCAGAATAGCAATCTCTTCTGCTACCTGTTCTTTTACTTTTGCAGATACGGCTTTGCCGTCCATCAATACTGCGCCCATTGTTTCTCTCCTCTTTCTGAAAATAATAAGTAATACAATACCTGTCAATACAAGTGCAAAGGAAAGCACCTGTGATACTCTGGGAGTATATCCGCCTATAGAGAAAGGCAGATACAGGGAATCTGTGCGTAGTCCCTCTACAATTGTTCGTTCAAATCCATACCACACAAGGTACAGAATAAACACCTGTCCTCTGTACTTCTGGAGTTTTTTGCTGAAAAAGTGCAGAAGCACAAAACCAAGAAAACACCAGAGTGATTCATACAGGAAACAGGGGTGAACAATCTTACCCCCTGTGGTATCGCTGAGCATACCCCAAGGAAGTGTTGTTTCTGAACCGAAGGCTTCCTGATTCATAAAGTTGCCCCATCTGCCGAAACCTTGTCCGATAAGGAACCCAAGGGCTACAAGGTCAAGGACCCCCGGGATGTTCAATTTGCGGATTTTTGCCATTATGCATCCGCCTGCAAGTGCACCGATAAGACCGCCGTATATGGCAAGTCCGCCTTTGTGTATGTACAGGATACTCACAAGGTCATCCTTGTAACTATCCCAGGAAAATATTACATAGTAGAGTCTTGCACCAATAATAGCGGTAAAGAAACCCACCAACACACAATCAAAAAGTTTATCAGGGTCTACCTTAAAATACCATGCTCTGTGCATAGCGTAGAAAAAAGCAAGTAAAAAACCTGTGGCAATCAGAATTGCATACCAGCGGATTTCGTGTCCAAACAAGGAAAAGGCAACTTCATTTATTGTAAACTCGATTCCAAGTCCGGGAAATGAAACATTATGCATATCATTCACCTACAATCACAGAGAGGGTTGTATTCTCTGTATCAAGAATACACTCCAGTCTCTTCTGCACATCCTCAATAGTTGCATTTGCAACAGCGTCAAAGTAACCAAAAAGATTACGACCGCAGAAGATGAAATCCTCAGTAAGATTTGCTGTTGTATCAACTGAATTGAGAGATGAAAGAGCATCACCATAGGTTGCTCTTCGGGCATTCTCAAACTCCTCGGGAGTAATACCTTTTTCTCTGAGATTTATTATATACTCCTTGATTACAGCCTCTACCTTTTTGGGATCTTTGGACTCGCCTGAGAAGAAGATGCTGTTGTATCCCGGGCCTTCAAACTGCTCGTAAGAGAAAGATGCGTTGATAAGTCCTGAATCCATAAGATCACGATACAGAGGACTTATGGAGGATGCAAGTAAAAACAGCAGGATATCTGTGTATGCAATCTCTTTTTCTGTAAGACGGCGGGATGCGTCACTCTTGAATCCAAGATTGAAAATAGGCACTGCAACAGGAAGTTTATCCTCTACATAATGCTCTGAAACCTCGTAAGGATCTGTGGGAAAATGGCTTTTCACCTGTACTTTTTCACAGGGTTTAAGACATCTGTCACAAATCTCAAGAACCTCTTCAACATCTACCTTACCCACAATGGTGAGAGCCATATTGTGCAGGTTATAGTAGGCATTGTAACATGCATAGAGATGCTCGGGGGTAATCTGAGCAATGGTCTCAACTGTACCAGCAATATCAATTTTTACAGGATGCTCCTTGTACATAGCCCGAAGCATATTGAACATTACACGCCACTCAGGAGAATCATCATACATACGGATTTCCTGACCGATAATACCCTGTTCTTTCTGTACTGTTTCCTCTGTAAAATAGGGACTTGTAACGAAGCCTAAGAGAATCTCAAGACAACGGGTGAAGTTATCTGTACAAGAGAAAAGATAGCAGGTTTTGTCAAAACTTGTATAAGCGTTGGCATTTGCTCCTGTTGAAGCATAGAGAGAAAAGGCATCCCCCTCCTCACTCTCAAAGAGTTTATGCTCAAGAAAATGTGCAATACCATCGGGAACTTTTATCTCTTTATCACCTGCTGTAAAGTGATTATAGATACTGCCGAAAGGAGTACCGAAAACAGCGTAGGTGGAGTTATAACCTTCTTTGGGCCATACACAGATTTTAAGTCCTGTGGAATGTTCAATCTCAAAATATCTTTCGTTGAGTTTTTCTGAAAAAACTTCTTTAATCTGCATAATATACCTCCTTACTCTCCTCTGAGAACATAGACAGTATCAAGGGTAACCTTATTGGCTGCCTCGATAATCTGTTCTTTTGTTATAGAGTTGAAATCATCAATTGCTTCCTGCACGGAAAGCATTCTTCCGTCTGCAAGTTGAGAGATATACCACTCACCAATACCGCCTACTGTATCACAGATACTGACAAAATCATTTGCAATACTGAGTTTTGCAAAGTTAATTTCATCATCCGTCAGGTCACCCTTACGGATAGCATCAAGTTCACTTAAAACTGCATTCTTTGTCTTTTCGATATTCTCAAATTCAACTCCGCTTTCAACTGTCATAATACCCTTTGCACGCTGATAACGACTGACACAATAATAGCAGAGGCTCTGTTTCTCGCGGACATTGATAAAGAACTTGGAGTGAGCGCTGCCGCCCAAGATTGCACACATAAGGCGCATAGCGGTTACGCCCTCATCCTTGCCACCGCATTCAGTACGGAAACCAAGAAGAAGTTTAGCCTGAGCAACTTCCATTCTGTCCTCAAACTCACGGACAGAATCAGCTCTTCTGATGATATCTGTTGAAAGTTCAAAGAGGTTGCGGTCAAGGGATGCAAAATTCTCGGTAAATACTTTCTTTGCAGTTTCTGCAGAGGATTCGCCGATAAAGAAAATCTCAAAATGAGCGCTTCTGAGCATTGTCTGCCAAGCCTTGTACAAATCCTGTGCTGTGACTTTCTTTATTTCTTCAGCACTGCCATAGCGGCGGATACCGTAAGCCTCCTTGTCACACATAAGTTCAAGGAGTCGGTTATTTGAATAGGCTCTTTTATCGTTAATCTCACTCTCTGCAAGTTCAACAAGCTGACGTCTCTCCTGCTCTACTTCTTCCACATTAAAAGCCTCGCCGTCAAGAAGAGGATTGAAGATAACTGAGCAGAGAATACGGGAAAGCTCTTCTGAGATACTCTCGTCTGTGAGAGCGTAGCGGTCATCAAGACCTGAAACAGAAAAACTCAGGGCAAGAGACTCGCCCAGTTTACGCACACCACCCGAAAGAGATGCACCGTAAAGTGAACTGAGTTTCTTGGAAAGAGCTGTAAAATCAGGATATTCTGCACAGGAGCGTGTCATAACCTGAGTAAGCAGAGCATAGACAGATGCAGTATCCTTGCAAAGAGGAACAAGCACTGTTGCTGTAATCTTCATTGTTTTGAATCTGTTATCGCTGACAGCAGAGAAGTTGACACCCTTTGCTATCTCGGTGCGACATAATGAATTCATAATATATACCTCCGAATGTAATTTAAAGTACAAAACGAAATACATCTTTATTATACCAATAATTAAAGATAACAGCAAGAGAGTAAATTATATTTTTTTGAAAAAAGTTCTTGACATTTGGAATGTGATGATATATAATGGTCAAGCAATCGAAAATACAGCACCAAGTTGTATGACATTTGCGGATGTAGCTCATCCGGTAGAGCGCCACCTTGCCAAGGTGGAGGTAGCGAGTTCGAGCCTCGTCATCCGCTCCAAAAAATCCGCTGATTAAGTTCAGCGGATTTTCTTTTTTATGTACCATCCCCTACTTTTTTCTGATTAAGGAGTGTTCATTATGAAATACACATACACAACCCACGGCGTATGCTCAAGACAGATTGTAGTTGACCTTGATGGTGACACAATAAAGGAAGTTACTTTTATCGGCGGTTGTCACGGCAACACTCAGGGCATCTCTGCTCTTGTTAAGGGCATGAATGCTTATGACGCAATTGAAAGACTTAAGGGTATCCGTTGCGGCGGCAGAGCTACATCCTGCCCCGACCAGCTTTCCATTGCTCTCAGCGAAGCACTTGATGACTGATATAGAATCAACATAAATTAAAACAACAAAGGCGGTACAGTTTGATGCTGTACCGCCTTTTTATTTTTACATTATCAGCCGATAAAACGAGACATAAGGGTATAACCCTCTGCTACATATACGCCTGTTTCACTTGCGTTTGCCTCTGTAAACTTCTCTACACCCTGAGCATCACAGTTGCTGCGATAAATAAGATAAGGCACAGCCTCTCTGGAATGTGTGCGGGTAATAAGAGGTGTGGGATGGTCGGGACAAACAAGGATAGAGAAATCCTCGCCTTTTGCCTTGAAATACTCAACCATGGGAGCAAGAACTTTTTCATCGATAAGCTCGATGGAGCGGACTTTATTCTCATACTCTGCTCTATGACCGCACTCATCGGGAGCTTCCACATGGATATATACAAGGTCCTGACCTCTGTCAAACTCTGCCATAGCAGCCTTTGCTTTACCCTCAAAGTTTGTATCGATGTAGCCTGTAGCCCCATCAACATCTACAGAGGACATCTGGGCACAGATGGCGATACCCTTTAAGAGGTCAACAGCAGAAACCATACTACCCTTAAGGTTATAAAGGTGCATAAAACTGTCAAGGAGGGGCTTTGTACCCTCACCCCAAAGCCAGATGGAGTTCGCAGGGCGTTTGCCTCTTTCTATTCTTGCAAGGTTAACAGGGTGATCTTTGAGGAGATTATAGCTTCTCTCCATAAGAGGAAGAAGAACATCCTTTGCCACATCTGTAGGAAGATACTCCTTGATAGGTTTACCTGTTATATCGTGAGGAGGTGTGAGTTTACCGGGTTTGCTGTTACCGTTTGCCCAAACAAGGCAATGACGATAAGAAACACCTGCATAGAAAGCGAACTCATCTGTACCCATATTCTCCTGCACATACTCAATAAGCACACGTGCTTCTTCTGTGGAGATATCGTCTGCACAGTAATCGAGGATAGTTTTATCCTCATAGTTCTCTTCATCAGAGAGAGTTACAAGGTTACAACGGAAGGTTACATCTGTATCCTTCAGGTCAATACCGATGGATGCAGCCTCAAGGGGTGAACGACCGCTGTAGTACTTCTTGGCATCGTAACCAAGAACTGCAAGGTTAGCAACATCCGAGCCGGGAGACATTCCGTCTGCTACAGTTTTAACCATACCTACTTCTGCTTTTGCTGCAAGAGAGTCCATACAGGGCTTGTTTGCAAGTTCCATAGGAGTTTTGTTATCAAGTGTAAGGTTTGGCTCATCTGCCATACCATCACAAAGCATTACAAGATATTTCATATATACACTTCCTTATTTGTGCTGAATCAAAATTCCTTCAATTATAAGTTTACGGGACGTCGAAGGCGCCGTCCCCTACAGTATCAAAAACATTAACCGTTATTCTGTTTAAGTTCACCTGTGGAGAGAGCCTTGAGATATGCATTGATAAAGCCGTCAATGTCACCATCCATAACAGCATTTACATTACCCATTTCAAAGCCTGTACGATGGTCTTTAACAAGAGTATAAGGCATAAATACATAGCTTCGGATCTGGCTGCCCCAGGTAATTTCTTTCTGAACACCCTTGATATCAGAGATTTTCTCAAGGTGCTGCTGCTCTTTGATTTCAACAAGCTTTGAAATAAGCATCTTCATAGCCACGTCACGGTTCTGATACTGTGAACGCTCAACCTGTGATGCAACAACGATACCTGTGGGAATATGAGTAAGACGAACAGCAGAAGATGTCTTGTTAACCTTCTGACCACCTGCACCTGATGCGCGGTATACGTCCATCTTGATTTCTTCGGGTGGGATTACAACAGATGTATCCTCTTCAATTTCGGGCATAACCTCAAGAGATGAGAAACTTGTGTGGCGTCTGCCTGCACTATCAAAGGGAGACACACGAACAAGGCGGTGTACACCTGCTTCACTCTTAAGGTAGCCGTATGCGTTCTCGCCCTCAATAAGGAGAACTGCACTCTTAAGACCTGCTTCGTCACCGTCAAGGTAGTCAACTTCCTTAACATTGAAGCCATGTGCAGCAGCCCAACGGCTGTACATACGATACAGCATCTGTGCCCAATCCTGAGCTTCTGTACCGCCTGAGCCTGCGTGGAATGTAAGGATAGCGTTATTTTTGTCGTACTCACCTGTAAGGAGGGTTTCAAGTCTGGCAGTAGCAAGGAGAGTCTCAACAGCCTCTACCTCTGCAAGTGCTTCGTCATACAAAGACTCGTCCTCTGCCTCATCAGCAAGTTCAATGAGAGTCAATGCATCAAAGTACATTGTATCAAGTTTTTCATATCTTTCAACCTTAGCTTTAAGGTCGCTGGTCTGCTTGAGAACTTTCTGAGAATTCTCAAGGTCATCCCAGAAACCCGGCTCGGTTGCTCTGTTCTCAAGCTGCTGGATCTGTGATCTCATAGAAGCAAGACCAAGAGCATCGGCATAATCGTCAATATCAGGGCGGGAAGCCTCAAGACGCAGACGTAATTCTTCAAACTGAAGCATAAAAATACCTCTCTTTATACAAACTCATAATAAACACAATAGATTATACTCCAAACGAGAAAAAATGTAAACCCATATACAAATATATAAATTACAAATTATTATGTTGATTTAAGGCGGATTATTTGGTATAATAGCTAAAGGTGATAATATGGATTATTATAATTTTCACTGTCCTGTGTGCGAAAAACCTTTTGACAAAGACAGTGATATAGTAGTTTGTCCCGAGTGCGGAGCTCCTCATCACAGAGAATGTTATGAACTTGAGATGAAGTGTCACTTTGCAGATAAACACAACGATAGCTTTGACTTCAAAGCAGAAGTAAACACCGCTGATGCTGAAAAACCACAAGAAGAGGAAGTTGCTCGCTGTCCTTTCTGCAACGCAGAGAATATTAAAGGAAGCAAATTCTGCAATCAGTGCGGAAGTCCTCTTGATATCGTAGGATATGACAGACACCAGGAGGAAACTTCCGGGGAAAAAGCAAACACCAACGAAAACGGTGGTGCCACTCCCCCATACACGTCCTTTGCCTTTGATCCTATGGGAGGTCTGAAAGCTGAGGATGAGATTGCACAGGGAGTTACTGTTGGCGAATGCGCAAAGTTCGTAAAGAACAACACCCCCTTCTACTCAAGACTTTTTCATCAGATTCACAAAACAGGCAGAAGCAGATTCTCATTTGTAGGATTTTTCTTCTCAGGCGGTTGGATGCTGTACAGAAAGATGTATAAATGGGGTGCAATTGTTACTGCGTTTCTTGCCGTACTCCTCATCTCCCAATTATACATCACAACATTTTATTCAGACCTTATTACAACTCTTACAGAAATAGCTCAGAGCGGTTCTGTTTTTTATCAGACAGAGGCTCCTATGACTATGGAGCAGTTTATTAAAGGTCTTGACAATGAGGATTTAATTGCAATTGTTGTCTACTATATTTCGGGAACAGGTCAGCTTATACTGAGGTTACTCTGCGGACTGTTCGGAAACAAATGGTACAGACAGCATTGCATTAATAAAATAACGAAGATTAAAACAGAGGCGGACTCAAAAGAGTCTGCTGACGCTCAGTTACAAACAAAAGGCGGCGTAAACAACGGTATTGCAATAAGTCTGATTATTTCTTATTTCGTGCTGTCTTTTATACCAAACTTTTTCTGACGGAGGATAATAATGAAAATTACAAAAGCAGTTATTCCTGCAGCAGGTCTGGGAACAAGAGTTCTTCCTGCCACAAAGGTTATGCCAAAAGAAATGCTCCCTATCGTTGACAAGCCTGCAATTCAGTATATTGTTGAAGAAGCGGTTGCATCAGGCATTACTGACATTCTCATCATCACAAATCGTGGCAAAGGCTTTATTGAGGACCACTTTGACAAGGCACCTTTGCTGGAGGGAATTCTTGAAAGAGACCAGAAATACGATTTGCTTGACAGCATCAGCCACCTTGACAAACTGGCTAACATCCACTATGTCCGTCAGATTGAAACAAAAGGTCTGGGACATGCTATCAGCAAGGCAAGAATGTTTGCAGGTAACGATCCCGTTGCAGTACTTTATGGTGATGATGTAGTTGTTGGCGGTAATGCTCCTGCTACAAAGGAACTTATCGATGCATACGGTACATACGGTAAAGGTGTAATCGGTATCAAACCCGTTACACGCAAAGAGATTGTCAACTACTCCTGTGTTAAGGTTGACCATGTAAGAGACAATATCTACAGATGTACAGATATGATTGAAAAACCTCAGAGAGACGAGGATGTATTCTCCCTTTACTCTATTCTGGGCAGATGTATTCTTCCTCCTGAGATTTTTGATATTCTTGACCGCACTCCCCCGGGAGCAAAAAATGAAATTCAGCTTACCGATGCTATGAGGGAACTTGCTGTAACAAGCGGTATGACTGCTGTTGAATACAGCGGCACTCGATATGACATCGGCAACAAGTTCGGTATTATGAAGGCTACTATTGAAATCGGTCTCACTCACCCCGAAATCGGAGCTGAATTCAAAGATTACCTTCGCAACCTGATAAAATCAGGTCTTATTGATTAATTTTTATTGTATTGTTTTGTGCAGACTGGTTTAATGCGGTCTGCGGATTCTGAAAGGAGATATATGATTATGAAAGCAGTTATTACTGTACTGGGAAAAGATAACGTTGGAATTCTTGCAAAAGTATCCTGTGCCTGTGCTGAGAGAAACCTCAACATCCTTGAGGTTACACAGAGTGTTCTTCAGGACCTTTTTGCTATGATTATGCTGGTTGAATTTGACAAGGAAACAGCAACTTCTTTTGAAGAGCTCAACAAGGATTTTGACGCTTTGGGCGAAAAAATCGGCACCAAAATTCACATTATGCACGAAGATATCTTCAATAGTATGCATAAGATCTGAGGTGTACGCAAATGCTTGAAACAAAAGACATACTTGAAACCATAAATATGATAGACAACGAGCATCTTGATGTTCGTACTGTTACCATGGGAATCTCTCTTCTTGATTGTATTGACCCCGATATTGACAAGGCTTGTGAGAATGTATACAACAAAATCTGCAGATATGCTGCAGACCTTGTACCTACTGTTGAGGCCATCTCAAGAGAATACGGTATCCCCATTATCAACAAGAGAATTGCAGTTACTCCTATCGCTATGATTGCTGCAGTTTGTCAGGATAAAGACCCTATCAAATTTGCATATGCTCTTGACAGAGCAGCAGAAACTCTGGGTGTAAATTTTATTGGTGGTTACTCTGCACTTGTACACAAGGGCTTCTCTGCAGGTGACTATGCTCTTATTGAGAGCATCCCCCGTGCCCTTGCAGAAACAAGCCATGTTTGTTCTTCTGTTAACATTGGCTCTACAAAGTCCGGTATCAATATGGATGCAGTGAAAATGATGGGCAGAATCGTTAAAGAAGCTGCAGAACTGACACAGGATAACAACTGTGCAGGTGCTTCCAAATTGGTTGTATTCTGTAACGCTCCCGAAGATAACCCCTTTATGGCAGGTGCATTCCATGGTGTTGGTGAGGCTGACTGTGTTATCAATGTTGGTGTATCAGGCCCCGGTGTTGTAAGAGCAGCACTCTCTAAAATTGATGATAAAGAAGATCTTTCTCATGTTGCAGATGTTGTTAAGAAAACCGCATTCAAAATCACAAGAATGGGCCAACTTGTTGCTCAGGAGGCTTCCAAACGCCTTTGTGTCCCCTTTGGTATTGTAGACCTGTCCCTTGCACCTACACCCGCTGTGGGCGATTCTGTTGCTCATATTCTTGAGGAAATGGGACTAGAAATCTGCGGTTGTCACGGCACAACTGCAGCACTTGCACTTCTTAACGATGCAGTTAAGAAAGGCGGCGTTATGGCTTCTTCTCACGTTGGTGGTCTTTCAGGTGCATTTATTCCCGTATCCGAGGATGCAGGTATGATTGCTGCTGCAGAGCAGGGTGCTATTGACATTACAAAGCTTGAGGCTATGACTGCTGTTTGCTCAGTTGGTCTTGATATGATTGTTGTTCCCGGCGATACTCCTGCGGAGGTTATCTCTGCAATCATTGCTGATGAAGCAGCAATCGGTATGGTTAACACAAAGACTACTGCTGTTCGTCTTATTCCTGCTGTTGGCAAGAAAGATGACGAGTGTCTGGATTTTGGCGGACTCTTCGGCTACTCCCCCATTATGAAGCTGAGAAAGGGTTCACCCAAGGTATTCATTGAAAGAGGCGGCAGAATCCCTGCTCCCCTTCAGGCTCTCAAGAATTAAGGTAATTTTTCACAATATTTATTTGTAATATTTATGCATTTAGTGTAAATAAAGTATTGACTTTTTTTGTACCTTATTATATAATAATGAAGCTGTCTTGAAAAAGACAGCATATGCGCTAATAGCTCAGCTGGATAGAGCAACTGCCTTCTAAGCAGTAGGTCCGGGGTTCGAGTCCCTGTTAGCGCGCCATATGGTGACTATAGCTTAGTTGGTTAAAGCGCCAGGTTGTGGCCCTGGAGACCGCCGGTTCGAATCCGGCTAGCCACCCCACTTGATCCATTAGCTCAGTTGGCAGAGCACTTGACTTTTAATCAAGGTGTCCGGAGTTCGAATCTCCGATGGATCACCATAAAGACCTGAACTTCGGTTCAGGTCTTTTTGTTTTTGCAAACTATTAAAAATAAAAATCCACCGGCTAAGCCGGTGGTATTTCAGATGCGCC
>SVPX01000001.1 GCA_015065665.1 Oscillospiraceae bacterium
CCTTGAGCATCTTGATAAAGTTATCAATATTGACCAGAGTCCCATCGGCAGGACTCCCCGCAGTAACCCTGCCACATATACAGGAATGTTTACCGATATCCGTGACCTTTTTGCAAAGACTCAGGAGGCTAAACTGCGAGGTTTCAGCTCAGGTCGTTTCTCCTTTAATGTCAAGGGTGGTCGTTGTGAGGCTTGTGAGGGCGGCGGTATCGTCAAGATTGAGATGCACTTTCTGCCCGATGTTTATGTGCCTTGTGATGTGTGCAAGGGCAGACGATATAACAGAGAAACCCTTGAGGTCAAGTATAAAGGCAAGTCTATCTACGATGTGCTTGAGATGACGGTTGAAGAGGGTCTTGAATTCTTCCAGAGTATCCCCAAGATTCACCGCAGACTCCAGACTCTCTACGAAGTTGGTCTGGGATATATCAAGATAGGACAGGCGGCAACTACCCTTTCAGGCGGTGAGGCTCAGAGAGTAAAGCTTGCCACAGAACTTTCTCGCCGCAGTACAGGTAAGACAGTATACATCCTTGACGAACCTACAACAGGTCTTCATTCTGCAGATGTGCATCGCCTTATCGATGTGCTTCAGCGTCTTGTGGATAAGGGCAACAGCGTTATTGTTATCGAGCATAACCTTGATCTTATCAAGACTGCTGACTATGTAATTGATTTAGGTCCCGAGGGTGGAGACGGTGGCGGAGAGATTGTTGCACAAGGTACTCCCGAGGAGATTGCTCAGTGTGAAAAATCCTACACAGGTCACTTCCTGAGAAAAATTCTCAAATAAATATTTTATTTTTAAGAGAAATTGCATTCTTTTATGCAATTTCTCTTTATTTTTGCCCACCAGTCGGAGGTGTAATTATTATGATTACTATTCTGAATGGAAAACTTACCATTCCCGAGTCTGAGCGATTTATCGGTTTTGCAGGGGATAACCTCAGACGAACTGTAAACTTTTTAATCAGTGGTGCCTCTGAGGCAGACCACATCTACCGTCTCTACCTTACCTTTGATGACGGTACAGTCAATTATTTTACTCTGCCTTCAACTGTTACAGACGAGGGTGTTGTGCTTACCTGGAATGTACTTATAGAGCATATCTTTATGAGTGGTTCGGTTAAGGTACAAATCAAGGCTTTTTCTCACAAAGGCGTGGTATATCATACCACTACCGACAGATTCTTTGTGGGGGATAGTGCTGAATTTTCCGATTATTTCAGAAAACAGAATTCAGAGTTTCTTGAATATGAGAAGAAACTTAATAATCTCAGAGAGTCTGTGTCTGATATCTGTGTGCTGATGCCTTTTGTTGGTGACAACGGTAACTGGTATATATATGATGCGGATTCGGGAGAATACAAGGACAGCGGTAAGCCCTCTGTAGGTCTTGTTGATAACCTGTATGTTAAAACAGATATGATTGAAGATAGTGCCGTAACAGGTGACAAGATTGCATCTGATTCAGTTGATTATAATCATCTGAAAGATATGTCAGTAACACCTGAAAAGTTAGACAGGGAGTATGTCAGATTGCATCAATCAGGTGTCGGAAGTGCAATTCGTTCTGAATCACAATTTCATAATTATCTTGTTACCGGTACAGCAAATGAAATTGATGAGTTAGAGAAATTCAGAAAAATCTGTATGTTTTCTGTGGGAGCAACAGATGGTGTTCTTTCTGTTATTGGTACGGGCAGGTTTTATGGTTTCTATATTTCAAAATCAGCTTTTACTTTTACAAGATTAGGTGTTAATCCTCAAACATTCCTTGCGCTGTGGAACGCTGAAAAAATTACTTCAATTGAACTTGTTGGAGACAACGCTGTTGCAGACCAGAGTTATATCCCCACAAGCGAGAACGCGCAGAGCGGTATTGCAGTTAATGAGGCTTTTGAGATTTTCAAGGAACAGTATCAGCAAATCAAAAATGTAACTCTTCAGGAAATTTCATATATGGCTCTTTTGGAACAATTAAAAACTTTCGGTGCTATAAGATTTAACACAGGGGGCCAGGACTTTACAGGTTCGTCAACAGATTTAAACCTGCCGAGGGGCGAATATTTGGCTTTCTATAATGGGGCAAGTTCTTACTGTTTAGAACTTACTTCGGCTATTGCGTATAGATTCAGTGGACATGACTTGTTCGATACAGGAGAATACACTTTTAGTGTGAGCAGTCCTCTTTGGGAAACACAGACGAACCTTTCTAAGCTTTTTCGTTCTCTTGGTGATATTGACACCGCCCTTGATAACATCATAGCAACTCAAGAAAGTTATATCGGAGGTGTTTCTGAATGAGTACAGCCGATAAACTTGTAACTGTTGCAGAGAATGTAGATAAAGTCTATAACGCAGGCTATGAAGCTGGCAAGGCTGAGGGCGATGGTTTGCCTGCTGAATTTGAGTGGGCGAAACATACCATTAACAAACCCTTGTTCAACGATGATAGTTGGGCAACAGAAAACACTGTGATATATATGCCTAATGTCAGCAATATATCTGAGATTTTCTATAACAAGAACCTCACAAAGATTAAAACATTAACCGTCAAAACAGATGTTCCTGTTACTAATGCGAATTACTTTTTAAAAGCGCAAAACAATGTGAGCTACGCTTTCCTTGAAAAGCTCATTCTCGAATGTGATTTCTCACAATGTGATAATTTTAGTCAGTTCTTACAGTTTCAGAGAAAACTTGTATCAATCGAGGGACAGCCACTTAATCTATCAAGTGCTGTTTCTTTCAACTTTAGTTATTTGGAGGCTTTAGAAAGTTTTCGTGTGGAGAGAGAAACGATAAAAGTTGATTTTTATGTTGCTGCGTCATCTAATCTTGATAGTGAAACTATACAAAGCATTGTTGACGGTTTGGCAGATTTGACAGGCGGAGATGCGAAAACTTTAATACTTCACTCAACTGTTAAAGGAAAACTTACAGAAACACAACTTGCCACAATCACAGGCAAGAATTGGACTGTAGCGTAAGGGGGCTTTTTATGAAGATCGAAATCATAAACGGAATAAGAGTTATCACCCCTGATGCAGGAATGTTCCTGTATAAAACGGCTGACCGAATAATCAGCGATAAAGTCTTTCTTGGTGTAGGTGACACGGAATCAGGTTGGGCTGAAATCACAGAGGAAAGAAAAGCGGAGCTTGAAACTTTGTGGGAATCAGAAAATAACCCTGAAAATGTGGCAACTGATGCTGATTATATTAACGCTCTTGAAAGTCTGGGGGTGCAGTTCAATGAATAAATCTGCATTGAATGAGGCTGTAAACCTCTGCAAAGAAACAACAAGAGAGGCTTTGCAAACGGTGTACGACTCTCTTAATCAAGGTCAGCAGAAAAAGCTGATTAAAGACGAAAAAGTAAAAGCATTATTTGATTTGTTTGAAGTGAATTACGATGCTCAGAAAAAAGGCTAAACGATAGGAGAAATTATAATATGGCAAATATAAAATGTGTTGATGTTTCTGAGTGGCAGGGAAATATAGACTGGAAAAAGGTGTACAAGGCAGGGTATACCTGTGCTATCCTCAGAGCAGGTTTCGGACGTTATGCATCTCAGAAGGATAAGTGTTTTGACGCAAACTATAAGAACGCAAAGGCGGCAGGTGTCAGACTGGGTGCATACTGGTACTCCTATGCAGTTGATAAAGCGGATGCTATTAAAGAGGCGAAAGCCTGTATCTCAATCCTTAAGGGTAAGTCTTTTGAGTTGCCTGTATTCTTTGATATGGAAGAGAATTCTATGAAGAAACTTGGTAAGAAGACACTTACTGAAATGGCAAAAGCGTTCTGTGATACTCTTAAAAGTGCAGGATATAGGGCAGGTGTATACAGTAATCTGGATTGGTTTACAAACTATCTTGATTATAATTCCTTAAAGAAACTTTATCCCATCTGGTATGCACAGTATTACAAGGAAGCACAGATGGATTGTGATATCTGGCAGTATTCAAGCACAGGTAAAGTCAGTGGTATAAGCGGCAATGTTGATATGAATATTATTTATAATTCCTCTGTGATAAAGTCTGAAGAAGCAAAAACTACTCAGACAGAGAAGAAAGAGGAAACACCTCTCCTCGAAACTGCTGCTTTACAGGTTTTGCTCAGAATTGCGTTGGATTTAAAGGTAGTCAAGACTAATGTTACCCCTGTTAACAACATAAAAGGCAGACTTACAAATGCCGCTATAATCGAAGCAAGAGAGTTTATGGGATACAAGAATCCTACATCCGATGTTGATATGGATTTTATCTGCAGTCTTGATAAGGCTCTCAGAGAAAAACTGGCTCTTCTTGCATCGGGTGATGTAAACGGTGATGGTAAGGTTGATATCAAGGATGCCACACAGATTCAGAGAAAGGTGGCAGGATTTTAAGATGTTATCAAAGTTGTTTGTTTCGTTTCTCAGCGGTCTTTCTCTTCAGAAAATTACCTTTGCCTCAGTAATTGCAGGTGTAGGCGGTTTTGCAGCTTGGTTTCTTGGGGGCTGGGATACTCTGATTATCTGTTACATAACTCTCATGGTGATTGACTATCTCACAGGGGTTGCAAAGGCAATCTATCAGAAAAAACTTTCAAGCAAAACAGGTTTCAGAGGAATACTCAAGAAACTCCTTGCAATCTGTGTGATAGGTCTTTCGGTTTCTTTGCAGAATATTTTGCCTGAGGCTGTGCCTCTCAGAGAAGTCACCGTGCTTTTCTTTATTGCAAACGAAGGCTTTTCTATTCTTGAAAACGCAGACGGACTTATTCCTTTGCCCGAGAAACTCCGCAGTGTACTGTATCAGATTCAGGATAAAGCACAGAACGAGGAAAATAAAAAGGATAATTCAGACGCAGACTAAAATCAGATTTATATAAGACAAAAACAAAGGCGGAAGTATGATGAAACATACCTCTGCCTTTTGTTGATTTTTGTATTTCATTGTGTTATAATATATCAGTATAATGCTATAATTGTGACTAATTGCAGATTTACTGCAAATCTATCAATAAAGGAGAGGGATACAATGGCTATTAAAGTGACACTTCTTGCACATACTCCAAGTCCCGAGGAGATTGTTGCCGCAGCGGCAAAACTCTGTTATTCACCTTCCTCAATAGAGAATATCCGTGAAGGTCTTACCGAGGAGAAAACAGCATCTTTTGTTAAGATGCTCAGCGATATGGGCCACGCAAGTCCCACCGAACACGCATCATTTACCTTTGGTATAGAGGGTATATCCCGCGCTTGTTCACATCAGCTTGTTCGTCATCGTATTGCCTCTTACAGTCAGCAGTCCCAGCGATATGTTGATGGCAACAGCTTTGAGTTTGTAACTCCTCCTGAGATTATGGATGACGAGCATTGCCTTGATGTTTACAATCAGGTTATAGATATGCAGATGAAGGCATATTCTGATATCCGCGATGCCCTTGCTGTTAAGTATATCCGTGAGTTTTCAGATAAGGAATACACAGGCACAGATGCAGACATCATAGAGGCTTTCAAGGCTCAAAACAAAGCACAATGCTCTGTGTTTATCAAGAAAGCTAACGAGGATGCCCGTTACATCCTGCCCAATGCCTGTACAACAAAGATTGTTTGCACATTCAATGCAAGAAGCCTTGAGAACTTCTTTGCTCACCGTTGTTGCAACCGCGCACAGTGGGAGATAAGAGAAGTTGCCCAGCAGATGCTTCTTATCTGCAAAGAGGTTGCTCCCAATATCTTTGCTAAGAGCGGTCCCTCTTGTATGAGAGGTGCTTGTCCCGAGGGTGGTATGACCTGCGGTAAAATTAAGGAAGTAAGAGAAAAATACGGATATGGAAAATAATCAGAGCAAAAAAGGACGCATAATAGTTATAGAGGGGCTTGATGGCTCAGGCAAGGGAACTCAGTCTAAAATTCTTATGGAGAAATTATCTCAGCAATATAAGGTGAGAAAAATCTCTTTTCCCGATTATGACAGCCCTGCATCTCAGCCTGTGCAGATGTATCTGAATGGTGAATTCGGCAGCAATGCTTCCTGTGTAAACTCCTTTGCGGCGGCATCATTCTATGCTGTAGACAGAGTTGCAAGTTACCTTAAGGATTGGAAGCAGGATTACGAGTCAGGTACAGTTTTTGTGCTGGACAGATATGTAACCTCAAATATGATTTATATGCCTGCAAAACTCCCAAAGAATGAGTGGGATTCTTTTCTTTCATGGCTTTCGGATTTTGAGTATGATAAACTTGGTCTTCCCAGACCGGATGGTGTTATCTATCTTGATATGCCCACCGAGATTTCTCAGAAACTTATGTCAGGCAGATATAATAATGACGAGTCTAAAAAAGACCTTCACGAAAAGGATGTAGCCTTCCTCAACGCCTGTCGCGAAAGCGCACTATACGCGGCAGATAATCAGGGATGGATGGTTATTGCATGTAATGAGGGGGATGCTCCCCGCACTATTGAGGATATTGCCTCAGAGGTTTATAAAACCGCCTGTGCTTTCCTCGAAGACTAAACTGTATAATATTGGAGGACAGATATGTTCTATTGTTTTTTAGCAGATGGATTTGAAGAGATAGAGGCTATCACAACTGTTGATATGCTCCGCAGAGCAGGTGTTGATATGAAGACGGTTGCTGTAAACGATGACAACAATCATACAGTCAGAGGTGCTCACAATATCCCTGTTGTTGCAGATATGCATATATGCGATACAGATACAACAAATATTCAGGGTGTATTTCTGCCCGGTGGTATGCCCGGCACAACAAACCTTGACGAGAGTGCTGATGTGAGAAAACTCATAAGCTATTGTGCAGATAATGATAAGTACATCTTTGCTATCTGTGCCGCTCCTTCTGTGCTTGGACATATGGGACTCCTTAATGGTAAAAAAGCAACCTGTTATCCCGGATTTGAGGGTGAACTGACAGGTGCTGTATATTGCGATGAACCTGCTGTGCAGGACAAAAAAATCATCACAGGCAAAGGTCCTGGTGCAACTATTGACTTTGCAAAACTCATTGTAACAGAACTTATATCAGAGGAAGCTGCAATCTCTCTTTGTGCAGCAATGCAGTGCAGTGAGTAAGGCAAGGGATGAAAAGGTAAAGCTTCGTCAGCATTACCGCTCAATGAGAGATAAAATGACGCCCGAGTACAAGCATACACTTGATGTTGAGATAGCAAGTCGTCTGCTGTGTACCCGCGAATATATGAACTCAAAAACCATACTTACCTATGTTTCAAAGAAGGGTGAGGTTGACACTATAGGTATCATTCACGCTGCTTTCGTAAACAAAAAGCAGGTGGCAGTGCCTTACTTCAAAGGTGAGGGAGAGATGAGTTTTTATCTTATTACCTCTATGGATGACCTTGTAAAAGGTAAGTTTGGATTAATGGAGCCTGACACAAAAAAATGCAGACTTCTTGAGGACTTTACAGACTCTATGTGTATTGTGCCTGCTTTCACCTTTGACCCTCAGGGGCACAGGTTGGGATATGGGGGAGGTTACTATGACCGCTTCCTCAGTACATATACGGGTGTCAGCGCAGGACTCTGCTACGGCACTTTCCTTAAGTGGGATTTACCCTGCGAGCCTCATGATATTCCTGTGGAACTTTTAGTTACAGAAAGATATGCACGGCATACAGCCGATAAGATATAAACAAAAACCTTTGGAGGTGTTTGTATGAGCGAAAACAAAGATAACCGCGATAATCAGAATCAGGAGGAAATACGCATTTATCGTCAGCGCAGAGTTGACCAGTTCAGAATGCGTATTGAAGAAGATGAACCTGCTGTTTCCGAATCGGTTTCCGGCTCTGATTATTCTGACGAGATTTCTTCTTTCAGCGATGAGACCACCCGCGCACAGATTGAGCGTGACTCAAAGCGTGAACTCAGACGACAGAGAAGAGAAGAAAAGAAAATCCGAAAAGTCAAAGCGGGACAGAATAAGAAGGTATATCGCATAAGCTGGATTGCTATTGTTATTATACTTTCCATTGTTGTTTCTCAGTTTCTGATAATTGGCAGTAACGATTTCCTTGCTATCAACAGACAGGATGAAGCCCCTGCTACAATTATCATTGAAGCTGACGATTCTGTACCTGATATTGCAAAGAAACTGGAGCAGAAAGGTGTTATCAATTCCAAAGGCTTCTTTACTCTTTTTGCTAACCTGACAGGTAAAGCAGATGCAGTAGAGCCCGGTGTGTATCAGATTCCTATGAACAAGGACTATCTTGCAATTCTCAATCATCTTGAGTATACAGGCAATCGTCAGACAACAATTACCCTGCAGATTACCGAGGGTACAAATGTCCGCGACCTTGCACACCTTTTGTATGAATCTGGTGTGACTTATGATATGGACGAATTCCTCCGCCTTTGTAACAGCAATGAATTTGACGAGGATTATGCTTTCATCGGAGATATCGAGGATAACCCCAATCGTATATATAAGCTGGAAGGTTATCTTTTCCCCGATACCTACGAATTCTATGTGGATGAGGACCCCAAACTTACAATCAGCCGCTTCCTTGATAACTTTGAGGCAAGAGTTTATGAGAATAAATTTGAGGTAAAGGGTTACAGCGAACCTGTATCTATTATCGAACTTATCAATGCAAAACACGATTATACACTTGATCAGATTGTAAATATAGCCGCTATTGTTCAGGGTGAATCTGCAAACTCAGAGGAAATGTTCAAGGTTTCATCTGTAATCCATAACCGTCTTGACTATGGTTCTCAGTATGATATTCATACTCTGGGTATGGATTCCACCGCATACTATCCCTATAAGAATGCAGATTCTGTTCCCAAGGAGGAACTTGAAAATTTTGTAAGCACCTATGGTACTTACGAGAAAGCAGGTCTGCCTCCCGGAGCAATCAATTCTCCTTGCGCAGATGCTCTTATTGCGGCAATCGCACCCTCTGAGACAGACTACCTCTACTTCTGTCATGGTGTTGAGTCTGATGGCACAGTAACATCTTACTTTGCATCTGATTACAGCACACATATGTCAAATCTATCCAAAGCAGGTCTTAACTGATAATGAACGATTTAATTATAAAACCCGAGATACTTGCTCCTGCAGGAGACGAAGAAGCCTTACAGGCGGCTCTGCGCTTTGGTGCTGATGCAGTTTATGTAGGCGCACAGCAGTTTGGTATGAGAACCTCGCCCAAGAACTTTGACGAGGAATCATTACCCAGAGCAGTAAAACTTGCTCACAGCATGGGTAAGAAACTTTACCTTGTCTGCAATGTTCTTCCTCGAGAGCCTCAGATTCATCTGCTCCCCGATTTTCTCTCCTTTGCAGAAGAAAGTGGGGTGGATGCCCTGATTATTGCCGATTTAGGTGTTTTTGAACTTGCAAAGAAATATGCTCCCAAAACCCCCAGACACGTCAGCACACAGGCAGGCATCGTCAATAGTGAAACCGCAAAAGCCTTCTACAATATGGGGGCAGACAGAGTTGTTCTTGCAAGAGAACTCAGCTTTGAAGAGATTGCTCAGATTCGTAGCAATATCCCTGCTGACCTTGAGATTGAGTGCTTTGTACATGGTGCTATGTGCGTAAGTTTTTCTGGCAGATGCCTTATCTCAGAATATCTTACTGGCAGAGATCCCAATAGGGGAGATTGTTCTCAGCCCTGCAGATGGAAGTACCATCTCTACGAAGAAAACCGAGAGGGACAGTTCTTTCCTCTGGAAGAAATCGACCATGGCACATTCCTCTATAACTCCAAGGATATGTGTATGATTGATTATATCCCTCAGCTTGTAAAAGCAGGTATCAGCAGTTTCAAGATTGAGGGCAGAGCCAAGACCGCCTACTATAGTGCAGTTGCAACCAATGCCTACCGACAGGCTGTGGATGCTTACTTTGACTCTGGCTTTGATGCTTCTTTCAAAACTCCCCAGAATATCAGAGAAGAGCTTGAGAAGATAAGCCATCGCGAGTACAGCACAGGCTTCTATCTCGGCACAACTCCCGGTCAGAATACATCCTCTGGCGGATATATCCGTCACTATGACCTGGTTGCCTTGTGTGAAGAAGAAACCGACTTCGGCGGAATCATCACCCAGCGTAACAAGTTCTATCTTGGTGATGAGGTGGACGTGCTTCCCCCAAGCGGTATTCCTTTCACAGTTGTTGCAAATAAACTTGTGAATGAATATGGGGAAGAGGTGGATTCCACACCCCATCCTATGCAGAGGCTTGAGCTTCATTGTGACAAAAAAATCCCTGCAGGCTCCTTCCTCCGAGTAAAGCGTAAATAAAATAAACGATAAAACAGGCACCCATCTTCTGATGAGTGCCTGTGATTGTTTGATTACAAATTATTTAAGATTTGCAAGTTTCTTTTGAATAAAGGTTGCATCCTTTATATTGATTTCTTCATCCATATTTGAATCCATAATTATTTTTCTGTATTCTTCGCAAACCAGCTCAGTGTCCATATCTGCAAGGTGTTTCTGAATTGCAGTTGCATCTTTGATATTAAGCTGATGATTGCCGTCTGCATCTCCGATGGGATATACGGAGCGTCCCTGGAACCCGTCAAATTCCACAGTGGGAGAGAGGTCTGTGATTATCCCTTTGTTATAAGCTGTTTCCAAATCGTAAATCACACCGTCTTTTTGCACCAGAAGTGCAAGTCCGTTCGGCTTTTCAATTGAGTTGTTGTGATAAAACCAATCACCAATTATTATATGTATTCCTGCAGTAAGTGTTAAGTGCCAGGAATGTGCAGCAAAAAACACAACTCCGTCAGATTCTACAACTTTATCTATTCCGGGAGCACCAACCCAAGGAGCAGGTTCATATTTGCTGTTGTATGTGGTTTCCATATATTCTATATAGTCCTGAAGCAGTTTTTCTTCATCAACTTGTGCTGATGCTGTGATGAGTGAAGAAGATAATAAAATAAGCGCAAGGATAAGTGCAATTATTCTTTTCATATTTGTCACTCCTTAATAAATATAATGAGGTTTTCCTCTGTTATTATATTAAAATATAAAGTATCTTATTGTCAATAAAAAATTTTATGTTCGATATACTTTCGTTTTTTATGCAAGTGATAGTGTGGTGGCTTGTATAATTTAACAATCAATGTATGTTGCTTGTTTCTTGACTCTTGACAATCCCTTTAGTAAAAGATATAATATCAATAGATATTGCAAAAAGTGTTGACGGGACGAGATACCCTGTGTAAACTTTTCTTCAGAGACAGCACCCAAGGCTGCAAGGTGCTGAGAGTTTTCGGTATCAGCCACCCCTGAGCTGCGTACGATGAGTACGACGTAAATCTGCGTTAAAGATGTTGAGTGGGCGTGTATTCTTTTATACGTCAATCAGGGTGGTACCGCAGGATTTTATAACTCTTGTCCCTACTTTGGGGCAGGAGTTTTTTTATTTTATCTGCTGTCTTTGTGACAGTATTCATTTGTTCAGTTAATTATTGGAAAGGATGATTTATATGAAGTGGACAGGTCTTAACGAACTCAGAGAGAAGTTCCTTTCATTTATGGAGAGCAAAGGTTGCCTCCGACTTGAGAGTTTTCCTCTGATTCCCAAGGACGATAACAGCCTTCTGCTTATCAACAGCGGTATGGCTCCTATGAAAAAGTATTTTACAGGTGAAGTTACACCTCCCAGAACAAGAGTAACAACCTGTCAGAAGTGTATCCGTACTCCCGATATCGAGCGAGTTGGTATCACAGCTCGTCACGGCACATACTTTGAGATGCTGGGTAACTTCTCTTTCGGCGACTACTTTAAGATTGAGGCTACAGCCTGGGCTTGGGAGTTCTTTACAGAAGTTCTTGAGATGCCCAAGGAGCTTCTCTATGTTTCTGTTTACGAGGAGGATGACGAGGCATTCGATATCTGGACTCAGCGCGTAGGTGTTGATCCCTCTCATATGTGCAGAATGGGCAAAGAGGACAACTTCTGGGAGCATGGTTCAGGTCCCTGCGGTCCTTGTTCCGAGATTTATTTTGACAGAGGTGTAGAGAAGGGTTGCGGCTCTCCCGACTGTAAAGTTGGTTGCGAGTGCGACCGCTTTGTTGAGGTATGGAACCTGGTATTTACTCAGTTTGAGAGCGATGGCAAGGGTAACTATACACCCCTTGAGCATCCCAATATTGATACAGGTATGGGACTTGAGCGTCTTGCTTGTGTAATGCAGGGTGTTGACAACCTGTTCCTTGTTGATACAGTTCAGAATATTATGAAGCACATCTCTTCTGTTGTAGGTGTTGAGTACGGCAGAGACGATAAGAGCGATATTTCTCTGCGAGTTATCACAGACCATATCCGTTCCACAACCTTTATGATTGGTGACGGTGTAATGCCCTCCAACGAAGGCAGAGGTTATGTTCTGCGCAGACTTCTCCGCCGCGCTGCCCGTCACGGCAGACTCTTAGGTTACAACAAACCCTTCCTCTATGAAATCTGCTCTACAGTTATCAAGGAGAACGAGTCTGCATATCCCGAACTTAAGGAGAAAGAAGAGTTCATCACAAAGCTCATCCGCGTTGAGGAGGAAAACTTTGCAAAGACTATCGAGCAGGGTTTTGCTATGCTTGATGCTATCATCAACAAGGGTGATATTAAGGTGCTCTCTGGTGAGGACACATTCAAACTCAATGATACCTTCGGTTTCCCTGTTGACCTTACCCGCGAGATTCTTGCAGAAAAAGGCATTGATGTTGATACAGACCGCTTCTATGAACTTCTTGCAGAGCAGAAAAAGCGTTCCAGAGATGCTCGTAAGAACGCAGGTGCAGATGCCTGGATTTCTGACAGCGTAGACCTCTCTGATGTATCTGCAACAGAGTTTGTCGGCTACACAGATTATTCCTGCGATGCAAAGATTAAGGCTATCATCGTTAACGGTGAGCGTGAGGTTGCTGCATCCGAGGGCGATAAGGTAGTAGTTGTACTTGACAAAACTCCTTTCTATGCAGAGAGCGGCGGTCAGGTAGGTGACACAGGTGTTATCACAATCGGCAACACAGAGGTTGAGATTACAAACACTACAAAAGACCACGCTGGTATCTTTATGCACGCAGGTGTTGTTAAGAAGGGCAGTTTCGCAGTTGATGACTGTGCAGTTGCTTCTATTGATGCAGACCGCCGTCAGGCTATTATGCGTAACCATACTGCAGCTCACCTCCTGCAGGCAGCACTGAGAAGCGTTCTCGGCAATCATGTTGAGCAGGCTGGTCAGCTTGTAAACGATGTTGCTGTTCGTTTTGACTTCACACATTTCTCTGCTCTTACAGCAGCAGAACTTGCCGATGTTGAGGCACTTGTAAATAAATATATCTTTGACGCTATCCCTGTAATCACCCGTGAAATGCCTATTGCAGAGGCTAAGGAAATGGGTGCAATGGCTCTCTTCGGTGAGAAATACGGTGATGTAGTCCGCGTTGTTAATGCAGAGGGTTGTTCTGTTGAACTTTGCGGCGGTACTCACGTTGATAATACAGCCAAACTTGGTCTTTTCAAGATTCGTTCTGAGGGTTCAGTTGCCGCAGGTGTTCGCCGTATTGAGGCTCGTACAGGTGACGGCGTACTCGAAATGATCAACAATATGCTTTCTGTTATTGCTACCTGCTCTGCAACTCTTAAGGTAAGCAATATTAAGGATCTGCCCGCAGGTTGCGAGAAGATTATGGAAGAGATGAAAGCAAAGGATAAGAGAATCGCAGAGCTGGAGAATCAGATTGCTGCAGGCAAGATTGCAAGTCTTGTTGACACTGCAGTTGAAATTGACGGCATCAGAGTTCTTACTGAGAAACTTCAGGATGCTGATGCTGATATGCTCCGTAATATGTGCTCAATGGTAACAGATAAGTTTGCAAACGCTGTTATACTCATTGCAGGTATCAATGGTGAGAAACTTACACTCTGTTGCGGTTGTGGCAAAGAGGCAATTGCAAAGGGCATCAAAGCAGGTAATGTAGTTAAGGCTGCTGCAGTTGTTACAGGCGGTAACGGTGGCGGTAAGCCTGATATGGCTATGGCTGGCGGCAAGGATATCTCTAAGGTAGACGAGGCACTTGCATCTGTAATTGATACAGTTAAGTCAACTCTCGGCTGATAAACAGTCCTCTATATTTATAGATGTAAAAGGTTCCGATCTTCAAATAAGACTCGGAACCTTTTTTGTATCTGCATTATCTTGTTATTTTCAACAATAACCATAAACTCTTTTTGTTGTGATTGTTAATTGAATTTATAGTTGAATATGATAAAATAAAATTGTAAGAAATAACCTAAAAAGGAGGCTTGTTTATGACCAAAAAACTTATAAGCACAATGTTAGTGGCATTAATGGTGCTGTCGTTATGCACTATGTCTTTTGGTACTGTTTCCGCTGATATCGGTGAACTTCCCCAGGTGACAGAGGGTTGCAACCGATATTTCTTTTATTTGCCAAAGATTTGGGAAAACGAGCTATCTCAGACAGCAGGTATATACTGGTGGGAGAACACAGGCGCTATGGATGAGTGGCCCGGTGTGGAGGCTCATAAAGCTGATGCAGAGGGGCTTTTCTACTACGATGTGCCAAAGGATGTATGGACTGTAATCTGGAATAATATGGTTACTTATGATGTCAGACAGGATGGTTGGCAGGATTCTCTTGAATATCAATTAGCAAGACAGACTATTAATATCAATGTAGAATACTATGAACCCGGCGAGAGCCCATTATATCCCGATGGACTTGAGAGTTTCAATAATATGGTCTGGGTTGTTGACTATGAAAATTGCAACTGTATGGAGTGGGATGTCAAGGGAATGAACGGTGATTGGTATTACTACTATGGAAATGGGGAATACGGTACAACTCCTGAACCCTCGGATGTGGTATATACAGACCGTTCAATTGGTGAATACTGTTCTCATCAAAAGCCTGAAACCGATGATTTCGGACTTCCTCAGGTGGCAGAAGGTTGCAATCGACACTACTTCCTTGCACCCGATGACTGGTTCAATGAGTATTCAGATTCTGTTGGAATCTATTGGTGGGAGGGTACAGGTGCTGCATCTTCCTGGCCGGGATACAAGGCTTACAAAGCAGATGCAGAGAATGTATATTATTACGATGTACCCAAGGATGTAAAGTACCTTATCTGGAACAATTACGTTAGTTTGTTCTTGGATGAATTCAATGAAGGTCAGTGGGCAAACAAGCAGACAGGTTACAAAGAGTGGGAGGAGAACAAGGTGCCTCTCAACGATTGTAATGGTAAGATCTATGTAATCAACCCCGCAAAAACCGAGACTAATCCTTTTTCAGGCAAGATGACATATTTTGGCGATTGGTTTTATTACTATGGTAATGGTGAATATGGCATAACTCCAGAAAAAGAAACACCTGCTGAAAATATCTTAGGCGATGCAGATTTCAACAGCCTTCTCACAATATCTGACGCAACTGCAATCCAGAAATACACAGCAGGAATCGTATCTGAGACTTTCAGTGTTACATTAGCTGATGTAAACGGCGATAAGGATATTAACATCAAGGATGCTACCGAGGTTCAGAAGCATCTTGCTCAGCTTCATTGTGACTATCCTATAGGCGACAAAGTATAATATAAACTTAATCATAACAATAAAACCGCTTTCTGTGAATAGAAAGCGGTTTTGTTTTGCCTGTCAGATTTTAACTCTTTTCAGTACATTTTTAAAGAAGAACACAAGCACAGTTTCTATAGGAAGTGCAATCAGGCATTTAATAGCCCTTGTACCTGCCATAACCCAGAACGCCTTGTCAAATTGTATATACAGCCACAATGAGCCTAAGGGCACCTCTACACCGAAGTTAATGATTATTTCGCAGATAATAAGTCTTAAGAGTATTTTGCTGTCTGCTTTGTAAAGGAATAATCCGTACAGCAGTCCTACCAGTATGCCATTGAGTGTCCATCCAAAGAAGTATCCACCCATAGGAACTAAAAGAAAACTCAGCACATCCCCAAGTCCGCCTACAATCATAGCACCCACAGGGCCAAAGAGCATACCTGTGATTGCAATGGGCAGAAATGCAAATCCAACCTTGGCATTTGGTGTGATTGCAAGGCTGAAATTGGCAAAGTATCCTACTACTACCCGCAGAGCCAACAGCATTGCACATAGGGATATACCTTTTACATTTGAAAGTTCCTGAGCAGAACTTCTGAATTTAGCGACCAAAGAGTTGTTCATTATAAAAAGACCTCACTTTTTAGGCGCCGTTTAGATAAAGAAAAAAAGGACAGCACAAAAGTAGCACTGTCCCGTAAATTCTTTACAAACAGCGGGATGCGAAAGCTGTACCGCAGATTTTTATAAAATCCTTCGTCTTGTGGGCAACTCCCCGTCCCACAGGCACTTTACGCACAGCTTCTACTCTGTAATGTATTTATTATATCATTTTGTGTGAATTTGTCAATTAAGTCCCTTGATGAGTACGCTTAAGGGTTTGTAGATGAAAATGGTAATAACTGATACCACAATAGCCTTGATAATATTAAAGGGAAGAACGCACACAAGGCAGAACTTAAACATATTGTCAACAAAGGGGAAAATAGCAGAACCCATCTTAATAATTGAATCAACAGGCAGATTGAACGCTGTACTGTACAGAGGAATCATTACAAATGCGTTGAGTACAGCTGCAAGTACAGACATAAGCAGACCGCCGACAACAAGGGAAATAACAGCTCTGCCTTTTGTTTTGTTGCTTCTGTAGATAAGAGCCGCAGGTACAACATAGATGCAACCCAGCACAAAGTTTGAGAGTTCGCCGATACCCATAGTGGGGTTTGCAGGGTTTACGATGAGCATTGCAAGGCTCTTGATGAATTCAATAACAACACCTGCTACAGGGCCCATTGCAAAACCACCGATAAGTGCAGGCAGGTCAGATATGTTGAATCTGTAAAAACTCGGTGCAATGAATGTAGGAAACTCAAGGTATGTGAGTATGATTGCACAGGCAGACAGCATAGCACAACTGACTATGTTTCTGGTTGAAAAGATTTTTTTGCTTTTGTTGTTTGTTGTTTCACTCATAACACAAGTGCCTCCCTAATAAAAAATCCCTGCGAAATCCGCAGGGACTGAGTTTAAAAGATAAGGTGCAAGATTTTGTATGATTCAGTATAAAAATCTTGCCTTTCATCTTTTACTATCCGGACTATACCGTCGGCACAGGAATCAAACCTGTTCGGCACCGAGAATTTCGGTGTTTGTGGGCTGTACCACCGGTGGGGATTTTCGCCCCGCCTCAAAGACTTCTAATATATATTATTACTTAAAAGAAATTTTGTCAATAGTTTTTTATAAATACAGGCTCCCTTGCCTAAAGGGGGCCTTCTTAGGAATTTGCACAGTAAAAAAAGCCCTGCATCATCTGCAAGGCTTGTGAAGTTCAAGTTCTATTATATCGTGGTGGGGGATTCTGTCTTCTTCAGGAGGCAGTTCCATATAATCACCGAATGGAATTTTCAGATACTCGTCATAGTTTTTCATAGCAAGGAAGTTCCTGCCCTCAAACTGGAGTTCTGTGGTGCCTTCTTCGTATATATAACGAGGATAAACCTTCTTCATAAAGTAGAATCCTGCACAAAGCTCCGCCACATTATTGCTCTCATAAAAATTATAGCGCGTCATACGCTTTTCTGCATATCGCCAGATTTTATATCTTGTCTTGTGCTTTCTGAATAAACCTAAGAGAATCCTGCTTCCTGCGGCAAGTAAGCCCCCTTGATTCTTCGGCACTATCTGAGAGCGGAAGAGAGAGTAAACCATTGTCCAGAAGTATTGGGTGTATCTTGCAAGTTTGCCATCAGCCAGACCATCAATAGGGAAGATGTCAAGAGGCAGACCATGTGGCATATTAAGGTCCTTCTGATATTCTTTTATGAGTGTGTGGTCAGTGTCGCTGATAACTGCAAAGATGTTGCCTGAGTAACTGTTTATATCAGTATCATCCACAAGTACAAATCTGTCGTTTGTATTTTCTCTTCGGTAAAGTTCAAGGAACTTTTCATAGTCGGGACGGGGCATAAGCACATCTGCATCATCATCCCAAGGTATGAAGCCCTTGTGTCTCAATGCACCGATAAGACAGCCGCCACAAAGATAATATGTAAGCCCGTGTTTGCGGCAGAATTCATCAAAGTGAATCAGTCCGTCAAGTTCGCAAAGCTGAAGCTCACGAAGCTTCTCAGGTGTAAGTTGTAACATACCTGCCATAGTTATCACCCGATGTTCTTGTCAGCTTCATCAGGCTTTCTACGGTTCTTAATCATAGTCTGACGAACTTCTTCAATTCGGTCATAAGGAGCAGTACCCAGTTTCATTTTCCAGAAAGGCATCTTGATAAGACCAACAACTGTACCGATACCATATGAAATATGTAGTACGGGAAAGAGTAAAGGAAGCAGGAAGAACTGAGGTTTTACCTTCTTTGTCAGGAAGCATCCTACTGTGTTTGTAAAGTCAAACATGCCGTAAGCAAGGCAAAGAAACATAAGGGGATACAGGTATCCGAAAGCAGCAATAGCAGAGAAAAGAATCAGTACCATAAGGAAAGCAAAGGGTACAAAGTGGAAGTAGGAAAGACAACCTCTGCAAACACCGAATGTAAGACCAATCCAATATCCATTGCCATATTTCTGCTTAATCATATTGCGAAGAGTATTTCTTGTGTGCTGGAATGAGATAATGTCGGGGCAACTGCACATCTTGTAACCAGCTTCGCGGATTCTGTAGTGAAGTTCGTTGTCCTCGGTTCTACCCAGACTTTCGTTAAAACCGCCTACTTTCTCAAAGACTTCTCGTCTGTATGCAGCGTGGAAAAGAGAGTCGTGATACTCCTTCTTTTCTGTGGGGCGTCTGTACTCTGCAATAGAACTGCCGAACAAAGACTCCTCTGCGGCTAAGAGTGTAAGCTTCCATGGGGTTTCGTTATCAACAATATTAGGTCTGCCACCGCCGACAATATCCTCGCCCTCTTCAAGATTATCAACACATCTTCTGATGAAATCTCTGGGAATCTGAGCGTGGGCGTCAATGCGGATAATAACATCACCTGTTGCTTCACACAGAGCGCAGTTCCATGCACTTGCCTGTCTGAGCTTGTCGTTCTGAACAATGGCAACACGGCTGAATTTGTAGTCAGTGTTCTTGAAATCCTCCATCATTGAGCGGGTGCTGTCAGTAGAGTTGCTGTCAACAAGCACAACCTCAATGTCCTGGTGGGGATAGGTCTGGTCGGCAATATTGCGGAATAAACCGTTAAGAACTTTTTCTTCATTGTATGCAATTACACAAAGTGAAACTAACATAAATTACTCATCCTCATTCTTTTTCTGATGATTAAGGGCAATTATCCATTTTGCTGATGTGGAAAGTGTAGTGAATACATAGGGAATTACAAATAAACAGGGGAAAATCAGTATACAACTGATAATCCAGGGGAAAAGAAATGTTATGAGTTTCATAACATTTTTTTCGAATCTGTCCATATATCTGCATGATATATCACAAAGGTCACGAGGGCTTATTGTCTCATCCTCAAAGTAAAGGAAGAAACTCAGAAAGTATCTGACTGTGAGCCTTAAGAAGATATACAGGTGTACAAATATAAGGGCGTAAACTACAAGATACCACAAATGATCAGAAAAAGCAAGTTTCTCTTTCTCTGCAGTAAAATATGTGAGCAGAGTAAGTTCAAGGTAAGAGGGCAGGAAACAAATTGCAATCTGCCACAGACATCTGAGTGCAATTCGGAAGAATACACCCAGCGCTGTGCCGTATCTCTTGCTGATGTAGTAGAAAACTTCAGAAAAAGCAACATTTTTTTCTTTTGCTATTTTGTAGAAGAATCTCATCACACCCATCACAAGGGGAACAAGAAGAATAAGGCAAGGAATAATAAGCAGAGCAGACAGAGTGCCTTGTACAAATAACTCACTGCCTAAGTATTCGTTAAGGGGTTCAAGCACAGCGGCAAGTAATGAGTCAATGCCTGTAACAAGATAGAACACAGCAATAAAGACGGCAAAAATAATAAACACCGCAGATACAGCCGTAACCTGGTTTCCCTCATTAAGAGCATTCTTTGCCTGTAGTTTTATTTTCTTTTCAGGATTCATATTGGGACACTCCTTTGTGTCGGGATTATTCTGCTGTGTACATTCTGTACATAGCTTCAAGGCAAATCTGAGCGTGTTTCCAGAAACTCTCCTCGTTGATGCCTTCGTTTGAGTTGTGAAGTCTTGCATCCTCACCGGGGAATACAGGACCAAAAGCGACACCGTTGCCGCCTAACTTTCTTGCGTAGGTACCGCCGCCTGTGGAATACATCAGAGGTTCCTCACCCATAACTTCTTTGTAAGCATCCTTAAGAATGCCGATAACAGGCTTTGTGTCATCAAGACAAAGGGGCAGGGTGTGAGAGAGAATCTTAACATCTACATTCTCATATTCAGCGGCTTTCTTAACTCGTCTGATAAGTTCTTTACCACCAAAGGTAACAGGATATCTGATGTCGATTGTAGCCTTTGCCTCAGTTTCATTGATGTTGATTGTAGACAGACAGGCAGTAAGTTCACCTGACTGTGAGTCACGCATCTTCATGCCAAGGGATGTGCCGTCATGCTCAAGTTTGATATGAGTTGAGATAAAGGAGCAGATATCACCAAGAGTCTCAAGAGAGAAATTTGAAGCAAGTAAGTCCACAAGTTCAAGAATAGCGTTAAGTCCAAGGTGAGGCTCACAGGCGTGAGCAGCCTTACCGCGGCTGATAATCATCAGACCGTCAATAGTATAGCGGAATTCAAAGTCGCCATCTTTTGCATCTGCAAGACGCATAAGCTGATGGTCATCGTTTTCGTTGCAATAGAGCATACAGTAGGCGTTGTCAGGTACAGCGTTTGTTGCTGTGCCACCCTTCATTTCTGTGAGCAGAGATGCGTTGTGATTCTTTGCGCTGATTTCAAGCTGGAGAATACCCTTTTCGGCTGCACATATACCGTAACCCGAATCGGGAGTAAAAGACATATCGGGCATAGGCTCTTTTGCAAAGTATGCAATAACATCTGTCATACCTACTTCTTCATCTGTGCCGAAGATCGCGCGGAGTGTGTTGTTGCCAACAACACCTTCATCTTTGAGAATCTTCAGACAGTACAGAGTCAGCAGAGCGGCACCTTTGTCATCAGCCACACCTCGACCAAGGAGTTTGCCGTCTTTGATTGTAAGGGCAAAAGGCTCACACTCCCAGTGTTCACCTGCAGGTACAACATCAAGGTGGGTGAGTGTAGCACAGAGTTTACCACCCTCACCAAGCTGCGCATGGCCTGCTTTGTTGTCTATGTTCTTTGTTACAAGACCGAAACTTTCGGCTTTTGCGAGCATCCATTCAAGTGCCTCCTTGCACTTTGCAGGACTTTCGGAATATACAGAGCGGATGCTGAGGAGTTCAGCAAGATCTCTGAGAATATCATCTTTGTATTCAAGTATTTTTGCACCGAAATTCATATTACGCCTCCGAAAAAAATAAGTGTAAATCTCTTTACCTGGTAGCTTATATAGTATATAATAATATAGTATAACACATATGATTGCAAATTGCACCATTTATTTTATTATTAAGAGGTAAAAATATGAGTAATTTTTTTGCGATGCTCTCCAGAATGAGATATATCAACCGCTGGGGACTGATGAATAATACAAGAGAAGAGAATATTAGTGAGCATAGCCTTGAGGTTGCAATGCTATCTCATGCCCTTGTTACCATAGCAAATGAGCGATTCGGTGCAAACCTGAGTGCCGACAGAGCGGCTGTGATGGGTATCTTCCATGATGCAGGAGAGATAATTACAGGAGATATGCCCACACCCATCAAGTACTACAACGATGATATCCGCAAGGCTTATCAGCAGATAGAAGTTGTGTCCGAGCAGAGCCTTCTTTCAATGCTTCCTGAGTATTTAAGAGACACATACGAGCCTCTTGTAGATTCCTCAAAAGCAGATATGGACCTTGTGCCTTATGTAAAGGCGGCAGACAAGCTCTCTGCACTTATCAAGTGTATCTGCGAAATCCGTATGGGCAATGCTGAATTTCAGAAGGCAGAGCGGACAATCCGTGAATCTCTTATGAATACAGAACTTTCTGCACTATCTGTTTTTATGGAAGAGTTTCTACCCGCGTATGAACTTACTCTTGACGAACTCGATTAATTACCTGTGAAGGCTTACTGTGGATTTTCCGTTTCTACGCCGAAAACTCTGTGATTTATCTGCTTATTCCTTATATTTCATGGATTTAGTTCTGTAGAGGAACAATAAATATTCTCATAAGTTGTATAATAATATGAAGTTTTGTTACTTCAATAGTTTGTGCAGGGATTTTATGTTTTTCCCTGCTTCCATCAATATGCTTTGTTTTGTTTATCTGGAGGTTTTGGATTGGCAGACGATTACAGACGTAACAATTACGATGACTACGGAGATAATTACGGCTCATCTTCCCGCAGAAGGAGAGAGTATGGCTCAGACGAGGAATACCCCGTAACTTCTCGTTATGCGCCATACTTCAATAATTACGGTGATTCTTCAGAGAGTGAAGATGCAATGGAATACGAAGAAATTTATTCTGACAGCCATCATCCCCGAAACAGAACCCATAGTGACTCTCACAGAAATCGTGAGGAGTCACACAGCAGAAAACGCAGAAAGAAGAAAGGTTGCTTCGGTCGATTCCTTACAGCTTTGCTTCTGGTTTTCGTTCTTGTGACAGGTGTTGTCTTTGCAGCTCTTTATATTGTTCTAGAGCCTGTAAACTATGCTCCCATTGATAATTCCGATGACTTCCTTTTTTGGGGAAGTGAGGAGTGTGTGGATGAGCTTTATAGCAGCAACAGAGTCATCAACATAATGCTCTTTGGAGTTGATGAGGATACCTCAGAGTATGGCAGAAGCGACACAATGCTACTGCTTTCTATTGATAAAAAGCATAAAAAACTGAAGATGACTTCCTTTCAGAGAGACACATTTGTTTATGTGCCGGACCCGGAGGGGGATTATCATACAAAACTTACAAACGCCTTCAGTTATGGAGGTGTGCCACTTGCAATCAATACCATCGAGGCAAACTATGGTGTAAAGATTGACCACTATGCCACCGTTAACTTTGAGACTTTCAAGAGAATCGTTGATGTCTTGGGCGGTGTTCAGCTTGAACTTACTGACAGAGAGATTCTGTATATCAACTGTCAGATTGCTCAGAATAATCAGACCGAGTACCTTGATGCAGAGGAGGGGCTTGTTACTCTGAATGGTCAACAGGCTCTCTGGTATGCAAGAAACCGCGGTGGCGATATCATCAACGGCGTTGAGTTCTACGAGGGTACAGACTGGGACAGAACCGAGCGTCAACGCAAGTTTCTTACAGCAGTTATCGATGATGTAAAGAATGCAAACGCAGGGGAACTTTATGCTATTGTCAATGAGGTTGCACCCTATATTTCTACGGATTTCACCAAATCCGAACTTATGTTACTTATAGTAAATTCTCTCAGATATCTTAGCTTTGACATTGAGCAATGCTCAATGCCATCTGATGGTAACTGGGGTTACGAGGAGAATTTTGCAGGTAGTGTTATCTATGTCTATGACTGGGAAACAACCCGCAGTGACCTTAATAGTTTTATCTATGAAAAATGATGTAATATCAGACCTTGAAGCCTTTAATGAGAAGGAGTGTTGTATATGAATAATAACGATAACAAAGATTTTGTAGACATCAACAGCCGCGGTGCTTCCGGTGCAGGTCGTGACAAAAGCCCTGTAACAAGCCGTACTGAATTAAGAAATCAGAAGAAGCAGAAACAGAAAGTTCTGACAATCAGAATTATCTCCTCTGTACTTGCTCTTCTTTTCGTTCTGGCTGGTAGTTTGTGTCTTTACGGCTACAATACCCTTAACTCTTTTAATTACGAGGAGTTGCCTGATAATACAGGTGTAACGGGTAACAATGTTGTTGATGGTACAGGTTCAACTCAGGATTTACAGTTTGATAATGAAACATCCGGTACTCTTCTCAATGACCCTTATGTACTGAATATTATGCTTTTCGGTGCAGACAGATACGGCGATGCAGGTCTTAGTGATACTATGATTCTTCTGTCTATCGACAATCGTCATCAGAAGATTAAAATGACTTCTTTTTTGAGAGATACTTACATCTCAATCCCCGGTGTATGCTCACACAAACTCAACTACGCTTACGCAGTAGGCAGTGCAGCACTTTCTATCCAGACTATCGAGTCTAACTTTGGTGTTCAGATTGACAGATACGCAACAGTTAACTTCTCAACTTTCAAAGAGATTGTAGATATTATGGGTGGCGTTGAACTCTACGTTACAGGTGAAGAAATCGATTACATCAACGCTCAGATTGCTCACAATGGTCAGTCCGAGTATCTGTATGCTTCCGAGGGTATGGTAACACTCAATGGTCAGCAGGCTCTCTGGTATGCCAGAAACCGTGGCGGTTACTACAGCGGTATGTCTTTCTCAGGTGATGACTGGGACAGAACCGATCGTCAGCGTAAATTTATCGAGGCTGTAATCACAAACCTCAAGGAAGAAGCAAGTCTTTCTGAGATTGTTCAGATTGTTAATAAAGTTGGTCCTATGGTAACAACTAACCTTAAAAAGACCGAGATTCAGTCCCTTGTTGCTAACGCCATGACATACCTTACCTACGATATTGAGCAGTGTTCAATGCCTACAGACGGCAACTGGAGTTACGGCTACAACGAGGCTGGCTCAGTTATTCTTGTTGATAACTGGTATCAGGTCCGTCACGACCTTGCAACATTTATCTACGAAGAACTTGTTACTACAAGCAGATAAGACTTCATAACATAATAAGAAGCCGACAGCAATTAAGTTTAATGCTGTCGGCTTTTTTTGTTTTATAACTTTTATTCCACAAGGGCGTAAACTGCGCAGGTGTCGTCCCTCAGTTTGAATCGGGGATGCTCATTGCAAAGGGGATCTTTATCCTGCTGTGCAAAGAGAATATCACAGATTTCTTTGAGTGATTTATTGCTCATTTCGTTGTGGAGGATTTCAGAATTCTCATATATTCCAAACACCTCATAAACCTGTGCGAATCCGTCAGAAAAAACTGATACTGATTCTACTTTTTCAAGGGGTACTCTGAACTTGACTGCGTGGTCTATGCCAACGTGATTGTCAAGCATACTGAGACGTTGCAGATGCTTGAAGAAAACATGGTTTCTGAATTTCTGGCGGTACCCGTTGATTAGGTCTGTTTCCTTTGTGCGGTCAAAACTTCTTCTTGCCACATTGCTGAGAAATACAGAAAGCCGCAAAAGCAACCTTTTCTTCTTCCTCTAAATGAGAGTGAATTCCAGGTGTGCAGGTACAGCATCAATTGTGATTTTTTCTGTATCAATCTGCTTGATTGTGCCGTAGATTTTTCCGAATATAATGAACTTGTTGCCGCATTTCTGACTCATAAGTTTTCCGCCTTTTATCTCAGGTCGGAAGATAATTTCCATAGCGTTACTGCCTGCTGTAAACTTCCAGGGTTTATCGGGCCTTTCTTCGTTTCCTTCTGCTTTTACAGAGGCGAACTTATGAATGATTCCATCAAGGAAATAGCAGTTTTCCGTTACCTGACTGTGGTCTCCGATGCCACCTGCAAGACAAAGCGCAAACTGTCTTGAGTCAATCTCTGCATCAGCATACAGAGCGTGATAATATGCCTTGTCCTTGGTGGAAAGTCTCTGCCAGTCTAGGAATGCGTGTGTGTTTTCGGGAGAAAGATTATACTCGGCACCGCCGCAACGGACAACTCCCGAGGCTCTCATAGAAGGCATAAATCTTTTCAGCAGGAAGCTTCGTCTGTTGTGTTTTGCAGGGATAAGTGTATTAAGACTCTCGTCAATTCCTTCTTCAAGCATAATGTTGATGTACAGATTTTTGTCTTTGCAGAAGTTTACAAACTCGCAACGAATGTATCTTTTAAGTGCTGTATTTGAGAAGTTCATACCCACTCTTGCGTTGTTGAAGGTAACATCGCCGTTTTTGCTGGAAGAGGGCATATCAACCAGTCCGAAAGACATATATTTCTTTAGTGTACGGGCATCAATTGTGCCTCTTTCGTGGTCTGCAATAACAGCGGTGACTTCGGATGTAAGACCTTTCTGAGTAACAGAAAGATAGATTGAAACCTGCTCATTTGCAATCAGATAACTGTCTCTTTCATAGAGGGAAAACCTGTTTCTGCACAGGGATTTATCAAAAGTAAAAAGAGGAAGTCTGCTCCAACCGGGATTCTTTGTGTAACCCTCCTGAGTCAGAACGTCAGATTCAGTTTTAATCTCATTCTGCACATGCCTCACTCCTTACTGTGTCGTTGTTGTTTTACAGGCTATTCTATAAAAACTTATAATAACCCATTCTTATTCTTAATTATACATTATTTGTCCGTTAATTCAATACTTTTTATGAGGTGTTTTATGAAAAAATCTATATTTATCCTATTTACAATTGTTTTGTGTCTTGTGTTTTGTGGTTGCAGACGGGTGATAGAGAACAGTGCTGATGAACTTACAACAAGAAACTGGCACACAGAAACCTTGTCGGGTATGACAGGTGAGTTGATATTTTCAGGCAATGAAGCAACACTTGTGATTACTTCCTCTGAGGATGAAGTATCCCTGTCGGGTGTGTACAGCATCGATTCCAAAAACGTTTATATCACCGATGTGAATCTTTCCCATACCTATGTTTTCTCCTATAACGTTTATCATAATCGTGCAGATATTGCATATGGGGGAGATGCCATTACTTTTTATCCGGAGCTGCCTTCTGTCACCTCTATGACGGAATAACACAAAAACCTCATAAACACTGGGTTTCTTTCTGTTTTGCTATCTTAAGAATCTTCTGTGATTTACGACTTTTTAATTCCTTAAATCTTTTGCAAAAAACATTGTCAAACTTGCATTTATATGTTATAATGATTCATTAGTAAAAATATACTCGGATAGTATGTCAAAAAGGAGGTAAACAGTTTGGTAGTTCTTGGAATAGACCCGGGTTATGCCATAGTGGGTTACGGCGTAATTTCATATCAGGGCAGCAGTTACAGAGCCCTTGGTTGCGGTGCAATAACTACCGATGCTGATACTCCTTTCGCAGACCGACTCAGGATTATTTTTGATAATATGAATGACCTGATTGAGAAGACAAAACCCGATGCTCTCTCTATCGAGTCCCTGTATTTTCAGAACAACCAGAAAACAGGTATTATGGTTGCAGAGGCAAGGGGAGTAATACTTCTCTGTGCAAACCTTGCAGGTGTTCCTGTTTATGAGTACACACCTCTGCAGGTTAAAACCGCAGTAACAGGCTATGGCAAAGCTAAGAAGCCTCAGGTTATGGAGATGACAAAACGCCTGTTGCATCTTGCAAAGATGCCACGCTATGATGATACCTGCGATGCTCTTGCGGTGGCTATCTGTCATGTTCACGCGGCAGGTACAGGTGTCAGACACAGTCTGCGTACACAGGGAATTAAATAATCACACACTTTGATTTTGCAAAGTCTTTTAAACAACGAGGTAGTTTATGATTTATTCTGTCAGAGGCACATTGATTCATATGGAGCCTGGATTTGCAGTTGTGGATTGTTCAGGAGTGGGTATGAGATGTCAGACCACAATGAACACCCAACGGAATATAAAACTTAATTCAGAGGTAACGCTTTACACTCACCTGAATGTCCGCGAGGATGCTATGGAGCTCTTCGGCTTTTACAGTCAGACAGAACTTGCCACATTCCGCACACTTATCGGTGTTTCAGGAGTTGGCCCCAAGATGGCGCTATCAATCCTCAGCGAACTTTCATCTGAGCAGGTGGCTATGGCAGTTGCTTCCTCTGATGTAAAGTCTCTCACCAGAGCATCCGGTGTAGGTCCCAAACTTGCACAGAGAATAATTCTTGAACTAAAGGACAAACTCAAAGGGTTTGCCACCTCTGAGATTTCTGTGGACACAAAGGGTACTGTTATTGCAGATACAGGCAATATCCCCAAGGCTGTTGCGGCACTTGCTGTGCTTGGTTATTCATCAGCAGATGTAACCCCTGTACTCAGCACCCTTGATCCCACATTGACAGTAGAACAGCTTATTGCTCAGACTTTAAGGAGGATGGGTAGATAATTATGAGTGCAAATGTATTTTCAGATGATTTTGATTTTGAAAACAGAATAGTTGACACAGCAGAGATTCCTGCTGATGCCTTTGAGGGAGATAACCCACTAAGACCTAAAACTTTCGATGATTACATCGGACAGCAGAAGGTAAAGGAGAATCTCAGAGTTTACATCGAAGCCGCAAAACTGAGAGGGGAGCCTCTTGACCATGTGCTTTTGTATGGCCCTCCCGGACTTGGTAAGACTACACTCTCAAATATCATTGCCAATGAGTTAGGTGTGAATATCCGCATCACCTCAGGCCCTGCTATTGAGAAGCCTGGTGATTTAGCCGCCCTGCTTACAAATCTCAACCCCGGTGATGTGCTTTTTATCGATGAGATTCATCGTATGAGCCGTGCAGTTGAAGAGATACTCTATCCCTCTATGGAGGACTTTGCCATTGATATCATCACAGGTAAAGGACAGATGGCTGCATCCTATCATCTGCCTCTGCCAAAGTTCACCCTTGTAGGTGCTACCACAAGAGCAGGTCAGCTTTCAGCACCTCTGCGTGACAGATTCGGTGTAGTTCTTCGACTTGAACTTTACAAGCCCGAGGAACTGGCAGAGATTATTACCCGCTCCGCAGGAATTCTTGGTATCGGTATCGACAAAGGCGGTGCTATGGAACTTGCCTCACGCTCCCGAGGTACACCACGAATCGCAAACCGACTTTTAAAAAGAGTCCGCGACTTTGCTCAGGTTATGTCTGACGGAACAATCACCTACGAAATTGCAAAGACCGCCCTTGACAGACTGGAGATTGATTCTCTCGGTCTTGACAGCTCCGACAGAAGAATGCTCACCGCAATGATACGCAACTACGGCGGAGGTCCTGTGGGACTTGACACCATAGCCGCCGCAATCGGCGAAGAGGCTGTCACCATTGAGGATGTGTACGAGCCTTATCTTATGCAGATTGGTTTTATCAGCCGTACACCCCGAGGCAGATGCGTTACATCTCTTGCCTACGAGCATCTTGGAATCAGTACAGAGGGAACAAGTTGTGCTACCTGTCAACCCACACTTTTTGACGAAACTTAAGATTTACACACCAGAAAACATAAAAAGTTCCCTTGCTACTAAAGGGATTAACCTAAAAAACAACATCAAATTTACATAAATCGGAGGATTATTATGGGAAGATTATTCGGAACAGACGGTGCCAGAGGCATCGCTAATACAGAACTTACATGTGAACTTGCAATGAACATCGGCAGAGCTGCTGCTATGGTTCTTACAAGTGATGCTGTTGCGCATCCTACTTTTGTTATCGGCAAGGATACAAGACTCTCAGGTGATATGCTTGAGGGCGCACTTATAGCAGGTCTTTGTTCAGTTGGTGCAAATGTTAAGATTCTCGGTGTTGTACCTACTCCTGCAGTTGCATACCTTGTTTCCAAGTATAAGGCTGATGCAGGTATTATGATTTCTGCATCCCATAACCCCTACGAGTTCAACGGCATTAAACTCTTCAACGATGAGGGATTCAAACTTCCTGATGAACTGGAAGAGCAGATTGAGTCCATCGTTCTTGATAACACAATTCCTTACAACCTTGTTTCCCGTGATGAACTGGGCAGAGTTGAGTATGTAACATCTGCTGCTGATGAATACATCGACCACGTTGCAAGTACCGTTGACTATGACCTGAGCGGTATGCGAATTGCACTCGATTGCTCCAACGGTTCTTCAAGCACAACAGCAAAGAAACTCTTCGAGAAACTTGGTGCAGAGTGCCATATGCTCTTTGACCATCCCGATGGTATCAATATCAACGAGAACTGCGGTTCAACCCACACAGATACCCTGATGCGTTTTGTCCGTGACAACAACCTTGATGCAGGTCTTGCTTTTGATGGTGACGCTGACAGATGTCTTGCTGTTGATGATAAGGGTGAACTTGTAGACGGTGACTTTATCATCGCAATCATTGCCGCTGACTTCAAGAGCCGAGGTATGCTCAAGCGTGATACAGTTGTTGGTACAGTTATGACAAATATGGGATTCCAGAAATTCTGCGAAATTAACGGTATGAACTTTGTTTCCACAAAGGTTGGCGACAGATATGTTCTTGAGGCTATGCGACTTGAGGGCTACAATGTTGGTGGTGAGCAGTCAGGCCACGTTATCTGTCTTGATTATTCCACAACAGGTGACGGTCAGCTTACAGGCGCACAGCTTTTAAGCCTTATCAACCGCCGTCAGGCTCGTCTTTCTTCCATTGCCACACTTATGGAGCGTTATCCCCAGATTCTCATTAACGTAAAGGTTTCCAATGAGAACAAGAATAAGTTCTACACAGATAAGGATATCAAGGAAGAAATCAAGAGAGTTGAGGATATCCTTGAGGGCAGAGGCAGAATTCTTGTCCGTCTCTCAGGCACAGAGCCTATTATCCGAGTTATGCTGGAGGGTGAGGATTACGCAGAAATCTCCCGTCTTGCAAACGAGACAGCAGCAGTTATCAAGGAGAGACTTACCTGATGAGAGTTGCAGACAGATTCAAAGACTACGAACTTCTTGATACATCAGGGGGAGAGCGACTTGAACGATGGGGAGATATAATCCTCATCAGACCGGACCCTCAGATTATCTGGAATACAGAGAAAAAAGACAAGCGTTGGTTTAACGCCCACGCAAGATATATCCGCTCACAAAAAGGCGGCGGTAACTGGGAGGTATACAAGAATCTCCCCGACAGATGGAATATCAAATACGATAACCTTTCTTTCAATGTGCGTACAATGGGTTTCAAACACACGGGTATCTTCCCTGAGCAGGCTGTTAACTGGGATTTTGCCACAGATATTATCCGCAAGTCAGACAGAGAACTGAGTGTGATAAACCTTTTCGGATACACAGGTTGTGCAACTCTGGCTTGTCTGGAGGCAGGTGCAAGGGTATGCCACGTTGACGCGTCAAAGGGAATGGTTCAGTGGGCAAGAGATAATGCAACTGAAAGCGGACTTTCCGATAAGCCTGTCCGCTGGCTTGTGGATGATTGCATCAAGTTTGTAAAAAGAGAACTCAGACGCGGCAATAAGTATGACGGCATTATCATGGACCCTCCTTCTTATGGCAGAGGCCCCGGCGGTGAGGTCTGGAAACTTGAGGAAGAGATTTATTCTTTCATAGAATTAAGCGCTCAGCTTCTCTCTGACGATGCAAAGTTCTTTATCCTCAATTCTTACACAGCAGGACTTTCACCCTCTGTAATGCACTATATCCTCTCAAGTGTTATTGTCCCCCGTATGGGTGGCAGGGTTACCTGTGATGAGATTGGTCTTCCTGTTTCATCTTCAGGGCTTGTGCTTCCCTGTGGAAGTACAGCAATATGGCAGAAAGATTAAGATTTCTGCGTAGTCGGTATTTACAGCCGACAGAATAATTTGGATTTATGTATATGAAATAGATAAATTACAGGAGCGTTCAAATGAATTTTATAGAAGCAGAACACCTGTCGTTTTATTACGAGCAGGAGGATGAACAACAGAATACTCAGAAACTGGTCCTCCGTGATGTTTCCTTGTCTGTAAAGAAGGGAGAGTTTCTTGCGGTAATCGGCCATAACGGTTCAGGCAAGTCCACTCTCTCCAAGCATATGAATGCTATTCTGCTTCCCACAGGGGGTAGAATGTATGTGGATGGTATCGATACCTCTGACGAGGAAAGAATATATGAAGTCAGACGCAAAGTAGGTCTTGTACTTCAGAATCCCGACAATCAGCTTGTTGCAAGTATTGTTGAGGAGGATGTGGCTTTCGGTCCCGAGAATCTGGGTGTAGAGCCTGAGGAAATCCGCCGCCGCGTGGACAAGTCTTTGAAGGCTGTGGATATGTACGAGTACAGACTCCACGCACCTCACAAACTTTCAGGCGGACAGAAGCAGAGAATTGCAATTGCAGGTATCCTTGCTATGGAGCCTGATTGCATCGTTCTTGACGAGCCTACCGCTATGCTTGACCCTAAGGGCAGGGAAGAGGTTATCTCGGCTGTAACAAAACTCAACAAGGAGCAGGGAATTACTGTTGTTATTATTACCCATAATATGGAAGAAACAGTAAACTGCGACAGAGTTGTTGTTATGGATAAGGGTAAAATCCTCACCCAGGGTACCCCAAGAGAAGTTTTCTCTCAGGTACAGCTTATCAGAAGCCATCAGCTTGATGTGCCTCAGGCTACAGAACTTTGTTCAATGCTTGTTTCTGTGGGACTTTCACTTGTGCAGTTACCTCTTGATACTCAGGAGTGTATTGATGCTCTTTCGGAGGTGCTGTTATGAGTAAACCTATCCTTAGAACAGAAGATTTATGCCTTGTTTACGGCAAGGGTACTCCCTTTGAAAAACAGGCTGTTAAAAATGTAAATATAGAGATTAACCGTGGCGAAGTTATCGGTGTTATTGGTCACACAGGTTCAGGTAAGTCCACATTGATGCAGATGCTCAACGGTCTTATCAAACCCACATCAGGTAAGGTTTACCTTGATGGCACAGATATCCACGCAGATAAAAAGAAACTCAGAGATGTCCGTTTCCGCGTAGGACTTGTTTTTCAGTATCCGGAGAATCAGCTATTTGAAGAAACTGTCAGACAGGACATTGCATTCGGTCCCCGCAATATGGGACTTCCCGATGAGTCAATTCAGAAGAGAGTTATGAGAGCGGCAGCTTTCTCAGGTCTTAAGGAAGAACTCCTTGACCGTTCTCCCTTTGATCTTTCCGGCGGTGAGAAGCGTCGTGCAGCCATTGCAGGTGTTATTGCAATGGATCCCGAAATTCTCATTCTGGACGAGCCTACTGCAGGTCTTGACCCTATGGGCAGAGATGTGCTGCTCTCTCAGATTGAGGCATACCACAAAAGCCGTAACAATACAGTACTTCTTGTATCCCACAGTATGGAGGATATAGCAGGTATTGCAGACAAAGTCCTTGTTATGAATCACGGCGTGTGTGAGATGTTTGATACAACCCGCAATGTTTTCTCCCGTTCAGAGGAACTTGAGACAATGGGACTGCGTGTTCCTCAGATTACCAAGATTACAACTGAACTCCGCAAGAAGGGTGTTCCTCTCTCTGAGGGTATACTTACAGTTGAGGATGCCTTCAAAGAGATTTCTGCTATCCTTAAGAAAGGGGGCAGAATTTAATGCGTGATATAACACTCGGTCAGTATTATCCTTCAAACGGAATACTCCACCGACTTGACCCCAGAATAAAGGTGCTTCTCCTTATAGGTGTAATTGTTCTTATATTCTGCACCTTCAACTTTTTTGCACTTGGCGTTGCAGCACTTTTGGTTGCAACATCAGTTATACTCAGCAAGGTTCCTATAAAACTCTACCTTAAGAGTATGAAAGCCATTATCATTGTTATCCTGATAACATCCCTTCTCAACCTGTTTTATGGCACGGGAGAACCTCTGTGGAGTTTCTGGATATTCAAGATAACAAAAGACGGCATAGAGAATTCAATCTATGTTACCGTCCGTATTATTTCTCTTGTAATGGTCAGCTCATCCCTGACTTTTACAACTTCTCCTACAGACCTGACAGATGCTCTTGAGAGACTTATGAAGCCTCTCAGCTTCTTTAAAGTCAAAACTCACGAGATTGCAATGATGATGACTATTGCTCTGCGTTTTGTTCCTACTCTTCTGGAAGAAACAGACAAGATTATGTCTGCTCAGAAGGCAAGGGGTGCTGATATGGAGAGCGGTAATCTTATTAAACGTATCAAAGCTCTCATCCCCATTCTGATACCCCTGTTTGTTTCTGCATTCCGCAGAGCATACGAACTTGCAATGGCTATGGAGTGCCGTTGTTATCAGGGCGGAGAGGGCAGAACAAGAATGAAGCAGCTGCACCTGAGTGCAAGAGATTTTGTTGCTCTGTTTGTATTTGTGGTAGCAGTAGCAGGAGTGGTACTATGCAACATCTTCCTGTAATTCCCGATATAGCCCAGAGTGAACGGAACCTGCTTTTTACTTTAAAGTTTGACGGCAGTGTGTTTCACGGATGGCAGATTCAGAATAATGCGCTTACTGTACAGCAGGTGTTTCAGGAGGCTGTAGCAAAGATTATCGGCAAATGCCCCGATATCAAAGGTTGCAGCCGTACAGACTCGGGCGTCCATGCTAATATGTTCTGCATCAGTATGCGAGTGCATCATCCTATACCCTGTGAGCGTTTTCGCTCGGCGGTGAATGCACATCTGCCTGAGGAGGTTGTGGTGACAAATGTTATTGAAGTACCCCTTGATTTCCACGCTAGATACAGCGCTCTGGGTAAAAGATATATCTACAAAGTCCACAACTCTCAGGTGAGAGATCCCTTTTTAAGGGGCAGAGTCCTCCATTATCGCAGGCCTATTAATGCGGAACTTCTCAATGAAGCCTCAAAGGCTTTTATGGGTGCTCACGATTTCACATCTTTCTGCACTCTCGATAAGCGTGAGGTAGGGGATTTTGTCCGCAATGTTACTGATTTCTCTGTATGGAGAGAGGGAGATATGGTTTACTTCTCAGTCAGTGCTGACGGATTTCTTTACAATATGGTGCGTATTATGGTGGGTACCCTTCTTTATATCAACGAGGGCGGTACAACTGCAGATGCAATACCACATATTATTGAGGCGAAGAATCGCTCTCAGGCCGGACCTACAGCACCTGCCTGCGGACTTTATCTTGACGAGGTTTTCTACGACCTGTCTTAAAAAAGTTTTTAAGTATTTACAATTTATCCATACATTTTCTTTCAGATAATGTATTATTGTAGAAAGGGGGATTGTCCTTATGGGTTTGTTCAGAAAAAAGCCTAATCACTATGCCAAGAAGAGAAAAGACGACCGCAAGGTAATGAGTTACGAAGATTTACCTTTGGAAGAATATGAAAAACAGAACGACTCAGGCATAAAACTTGATAAGAAGAAAATTTTTATTGCTGTTCTTATTCTTTTAGTTTTAGTTTTGTGCGTTGTAGTTTATTTTACCCGTGGCTCTATATCTTCTTGTGTCAGCAATATTGGTAAGGACGATAGTTTTACAACTCTTTTGTCAGGCTCAAAAGCAGATGCAGGGAATTTCCGAAACTTCTCTCAGGGTATAGCATACACTTCCGATACAGGCTTTATCTGCCTTGACAGTAATGGGCAGGAAGTTTTCTCTGCTCAGCACGGATTTGCAAGACCTGTTATGAAGACTACTGATGATATTGCTCTTGTATATGACCTGGGTTCAACAGGTTTTATGATTGCAAATGATGAGGAAGTCATACATACTTCTGATGGGGAATATAATATATATCTTGCAGATATAGCATCAAACGGCAGTTACGCCTTTGTTACTGATGAAAACGGATATAACTCCCGTTTTGCAGTTTATACTGATGACCATAAAATCCGCTATTCATATTCATTCACAGAGTGCTATATTACCTCAATGGCTCTGAATTCTGATGCAACAGGCGCGGTTATTTGCGGTATCTCTGCAGATAATGGCAGCAGTTTGAGTATAATATATGTTGTGGACTTCTCAGAGGAAAAACCTGTTGCGAAACATACAATAGAGGGAGAGACAATCTTTGATTGTAATTATCTCAGCCGTCACAGCGTGTGCGCCATAGGCACAGATGCTTCCTATGTTATTAATGGTAGCAAGTTTTCAGGTATGAACAAGATTTCATATAGCCAGATGACACTTACAGCATACGATATCAATACTGATGTGGGTGTGGTTGCACTTTCTCTGTCCCGTAGCGGTGACGGCAGAAATTGTAGTGTGGAGTATGTAAACGCATCAGGCAAAATTGAAAAGACCGTTGAAACCGACAAGGCGGTTATGTCTGTCAGCACATATAAGGACAGACTTGCTGTGTGTGACGGACAGGGAGTTTATCTTTACCGTAATAACGGAGAATTTATCTCAGGTCAGAGTGTAAACTCCGATTGTAAGCAGATTCGCCTTGCATCAACAAACTATGTGTATGTATTAGGACTTTCCCATATAAACGGAATGTCTTTCTGATTTGGAGGCTATATGATTTACGATATAGTTATATTGATTATCCTTCTTGTATTTCTGATTATCGGTTTGAGCAAGGGTGCAGCAAAAACTCTGCTTTCTCTTATGGCGGTAGTACTTGCAGGTGTAGTCAGTATCTTAATGGCAAAATTTCTTTCTCAGTTTATCTTTGATGCTTTTATCCGCGCTTCTCTTGAGAGCAAGATATCAGATGTGCTTACAAATTCCCCAATGGGTTCTGTAGCGCAGACAACAGCAGATGTTTTGTCAGTAATTCCCTCTTTCATTGTGTCTGTAATGGCTTTCTTCGGTGTATCACAGACATCGTTCGAGTCTTATTGCTCAGATACAATTGCTGAAAAAGGAAATCTTGCTGCAGAGTCTATCACTGAAGCAATTATGCCCACAATCACAGGGCTTATCGGCATTGTACTTTGCGTTATACTTTTTGTGCTTCTCTGTTTCCTGCTCAAGAAAATAGCAAAGGTTATCTCAAAGATTTTCCGTTTGCCATTAATCCGCGTGGTGGATTCAATCCTTGGTGGTGTTCTTGGCCTTGCAGAGGGTTTTGTGGTTGTTACACTTTTGGTGGTACTCTGGAATCTTTTGATTCCTCTTTTTCCTGCAGACTGGACTTTTGTCAGTCAGGAGTACATAGATACCTCCCATCTCTTCGGATTTATAAGTAATGGTGGTATCGTAGATTTAGTTCGTAATTTTACATATTCTACAGATAAGATTATTAATTTGTAAGGTATAGGAGTCTTTTTAATGGAGTGGAATAAAGATAAAAAGGTGGATTTCAGGTATATTTTTACTGTACCTAATATTCTTAGTTATTTCAGAATTATCCTTATCGTACCCTTTGTTATTCTTTTTCTGAAAGATAAATATATTCCGGCGGCTGTGTGTCTGTTGCTGTCGGGACTTACTGATTGTGTTGACGGCTTTTTAGCAAGAAAACTCAATCAGATAACAGAACTTGGCAAGATGCTTGACCCTGTTGCTGATAAACTCACATTACTTTCTGTTGGTGTTTGCGTTATGATTGCAGAGCCTATGGTAGTTCCTGTTGTTATCATTCTTATGATCAAGGATCTTCTGATGCTTATCGGCGCTTCTGTATTGCTCAGAAAAAAAGTTCAGCCTTGTGCCTCAGAGTGGTATGGCAAAGTGGGAACAATCTGTTTCTATGTTTCAGTAGTAGCAATAGTTGTTTTTGATATTGTACTGAAGATTGAAAAATTCAATATCGTTTCACTTATTATGCTGTCAGTTACAGCCTGCGTTATGATATATTCCCTCATCAGATACTATCAGATTTTCAGAGAAATGATGAAGAAAGTTAAAGAAGAATCAGAGGCAAAGAATTAATATAATCCTTTAACCTCTGACTTTATATAAAGGAGAATGTTATGTTATGTTCAAGATGCGGTAAACGCACCGCAGTAGTTTTTGTTTCAAACAATACAAACGATTCCAACACTGTAGGCTATTGCCTTACCTGTGCAAGGGAATTAGGTATAAAGCCTGTTGATGACCTGATGAAGAAAATGGGTATTTCCGATGAGGATTTACAGGCTATGGAAGAGCAGATGGGCCCCATGATGGAAAGTCTTGCTGATGGGGGTGACCTTTCTGAGATGATGCAGGGAATGAACCCTGAGGAAATGGGTGTAGAAGAAGCAGAAAGTGCAGATGGCGAGGATTTTACTCCCGGCGGTGCACCTGCGTTCCCCAGTTTTTTCAATAACTTTTTCGGCAACCAGAATGGCGGCAGTCAGGGTTCGGGTACTCCGAATCCCGAACAGGGCAAATCCAGAAAGCAGGAAAAGAAAGAGAAGAAAGAGAGAAAGTTCCTCTCTATGTATTGTGAGGATTTAACCCGCAAAGCCCGAGAAGGAAAGATTGACCGTGTTATTGGCAGAGATAAAGAAATCGAGCGTGTAATCCAGATTCTCTCCAGACGTACAAAGAACAACCCCTGTCTTATTGGTGAGCCCGGTGTAGGTAAGACCGCAATTGCCGAGGGACTTGCACTGAGAATTGCTACAGGTGATGTACCTGCAAGACTTAAGAATAAAGAAATTCACCTGCTGGATTTAACAGCACTTGTTGCAGGCACTCAGTTCAGAGGCCAGTTTGAAAGCCGTATCAAAGGACTTACTCAGGAAGTAAAGAACCTTGGTAATATCATCCTCTTTATCGATGAGGTGCATAACCTTGTAGGTACAGGTGATGCCGAGGGCACAATGAATGCGGCAAACATCCTCAAACCTGCTTTATCCCGCGGCGAGATTCAGGTTGTAGGTGCTACAACTTTCAATGAATATAGAAAGTATATCGAGAAGGACTCTGCTTTAGAGCGCCGTTTCCAGCCTGTAAAGGTTGCAGAACCCTCTATTTCCGAGGCTATTGAAGTGCTTGAGGGTATCAAGGATTACTATGCAATGCACCACAATGTAACTGTGGGGGAGGATATTATCCGCAAGGCGGTAATTTTCTCTGAGAGATACATTACAGACCGTTTTCTGCCCGATAAAGCTATCGACCTTCTTGACGAGGCTTGTGCCTGTGCATCTCTTCGCAATAAAGAGCGTGAGCGCTACGATAAACTTACAGACGAGAAAAAGAAGCTTCAGCTTCAGCAGGAAAAACTCAAGACAGCAGAGCAGATTGACTACGAGCAGATTGCAACTGTAAAGAGTGAACTTGCAAGAGTTGACCAGCAACTTGCAGATATCCCCGAAGAAGCACTGCAGACTGCAGTTACTGAAGAGGATTTGGCAAAGGTAATCGAACTTTGGACAGGTATTCCTTCAACACATGTGCGAGAAAACGAACTTGCAAAACTTGCTAACATCGAAATGCAGATGAAGGAGAAAATCATCGGTCAGGACGAGGCAGTAAAGGTACTTGCAAATGCAATCAAGCGTAGCCGAGTTCAGATTTCTCCACGCCGCAGACCTGCATCCTTTATCTTTGTAGGTCCCACCGGTGTAGGTAAAACCGAGCTTGTAAAAGTGCTCTCCGAACTTCTTTTTGATACACCCGAGACTCTCATCCGCCTCGATATGTCTGAGTTTATGGAGAAACACTCTGTGTCCAAAATCATCGGTTCACCTCCCGGATATGTTGGTTATGACGAGGCAGGACAGGTAACAGAAAAAGTCCGCCGCCGTCCATATTCCGTTCTCCTCTTTGATGAGATTGAGAAGGCACATCCCGATGTGCTTAATATCCTTCTGCAGATTCTTGATGAGGGTAAACTTACCGATGCTCACGGCAGAGTTGTCAACTTTGAAAATACTGTTATTGTTATGACAAGTAACGCAGGCTCCGATAAGAAAGAGAATGCAATGGGCTTTGCAAAGAGCGAGGCTGACGCAACCCGCGAAAAGGTTATGAAGGCTCTCTCTGAGTTCCTTCGTCCCGAGTTTATTGCCCGTGTTGACGAGATTCTTGTGTTCCGTCATCTTGATAAGGATGACCTTACAAAGATTGCATCCCTTATGCTCTCAGAGTATGTCGACACTCTTAAGGAAAAGGGAATCCAGTTCACTTATAATGAGGAAGTGTGTGCTTATCTTTCTCAGAAGATTGTTGACGGCAGAAGCGGTGCCCGTGACCTTCGCAACATAATCCGCAAAGAGGTGGAAGAACTTATTGCTGAGGAGATGATTGTCCGCGGTGAGGGCGGAATCATCGGCATCAACCTGACCGTTTCTGAGGGTAGCATCAGATTGGAAGTTCTGTAACATAAAATGTATATAGTATAAAAGACCGCTGATTATTCAGCGGCCTTTTTGTTATCAGATGTGGTTTTTTGATTGACTCCCCATACTCCTGCTATAATCAGTACACAGCAGATAAGTTGAGAAACAGATAATTTTTCTCCCAGAATAAAGATTCCTGCCAATACGGACACAACAGTAATAAGATTAGAGAAAGATGCTGAGCGTACAGGAGTTAGTATGGTTGTGGAGTAGTTATAAAGCATAAATGCCACAATAGATGAAGCAACCGAAAGATACAGTATTGCACCAATGAATTCAAAAGATGTAAATGCAGAGGTAATCTCAGTTATGTATCTGCCTCTGAGTCCTATGGTTGCAATTACATTGAATCCAACAGTACCCACAAGGAACATTATGTATGTCCGCTCAAAGGGGGAGTAATGCTCAGATTCAGTACGGCTGAGAATATTGAACACAGCAGCACACAAAGCAGCACCAAGCAAAAGTATTATACCAAGAAGTTTATTCTTTGCTCCGTTGTCAGCAAGAATACTAATAACTGAGATAGATATAAGTGACAGCAACGAGAACAATACCTGCCTGAGTGTAGGTTTTTCTCTTAAGAATACCACAGACAATACAATAACAATAACAGGTACAAGAGAAATGATTACTCCGGATATTGCACTTGATGTGTTTTCAATTCCGTATAATTCAAGGATGAAATACAGCAAAGGCTGGGCTATAGACATCATCAGTATTCTTTTCTTGGGTTTGCCTTTGAATTTAAGTTTTACTATACCTGTAAGCCATAGCAGATTCATCACAGCAAAGGCTATAGTGAATCTGGATGCCAGTATAACAAGAGGATGTGCGTATTTCAGAGAAACCTTTGAAAAAAGAAAACTGAATCCAAAAATCAGATTTACAATCAGCGCCGCTAAAGAACCCTTTAACTGATTAGTTTTGTCGGGCATATAAACACCTTCAGTATATGTGAAATGTTATCAGAAAATTTTTGTGGTCCATTTGGTGCAGTCCCAAACCTCATCAACTACATCAAGATAGAATTCAGGTTCGTGACAGATAAGCAGAATACTGCCTCTGTATTCTCTCAGAGCCCGTTTAAGTTCTTCCTTAGCATCAACGTCAAGGTGGTTTGTAGGCTCGTCAAGAAGGAGAATGTTTGTATCCTTGTTGATGAGTTTGCAAAGTCTCACCTTTGCCTGTTCGCCACCGCTTAAAACTCTCACCTGACTCTCAATGTGCTTTGTGGTAAGTCCGCATTTTGCAAGGGCGGCTCTGACTTCATGCTGATTAAGAGAGGGGAATTCCTTCCATATTTCTTCAATACAGGTAACAGTCATATCGCCTGTGAATTCCTGCTCAAAGTAGCCAATCATCAGGTTGTCACCCAGCTCAACCTTGCCTGAAAGGGGAGGGGTGATTCCAAGAATACTTTTAAGAAGTGTACTCTTACCGATACCATTTGCACCAACCAGGGCAATCTTCTGACCTCTCTCCATGTGGATTGTAAGAGGCTTTGAAAGTGGCTCGTCATATCCGATAACAAGTTCCTCTGTCTCAAAGATGAACTTGCCGGGTGCTCTGCCAACTCTGAAGTTGAACTCAGGTTTTGGCTTCTCCTGTGCCAGTTCAATAACATCCATTTTATCAAGGAGCTTCTGTCTGGACATTGCCATATTTCTGGTTGATACTCTTGCTTTGTTTCGTGCAACAAAGTCTTTAAGTTCGCTGATTTCCTGCTGCTGACGCTTGTAGGCTGCCTCAAGCTGAGCCTTCTTCATAGCGTGTACTTCTTCAAAGTGGTGATAGTCACCAACATATCTCTCAAGTTTCTGATTCTCCATGTGATAGATAATGTTGATAACCTCGTTGAGGAAGGGGATATCGTGAGAAATAAGAATAAATGCGTTTTCGTAGTCAATAAGATATCTTTTGAGCCAGTTGATATGTTCCTCGTCAAGATAGTTTGTAGGCTCGTCAAGAAGGAGAATGTCGGGCTTTTCAAGGAGAAGTTTTGCAAGGAGGACCTTTGTCCTCTGTCCACCGCTTAAGTCTGTTACATCTCTCTCAAGTCCCAGGTCTGCAAGTCCCAAAGCTCGTGCAACTTCTTCAACCTTTGCATCAATAACATAGAAGTCGTGGAGTGTGAGTGCATCCTGAATTGTGCCTAATTCCTCAAGCATTTCAGCCATCTCATCTTCGTCTGCATCTCCCAGTTTGTCACAGATTTCGTTCATCTTTTCTTCCATTTCAAAGAGGTAGGAAAAAGCAGATTTCAGCACTTCCTCAATAGTCATACCTGCTTTCAGCACAGTGTGCTGGTCAAGGTATCCTACTCTGACATTCTTTGACCATTCAACCTTGCCTTCGTCAGGCATAAGCTTACCTGTAACAATATTCATAAATGTGGACTTACCTTCGCCGTTTGCACCGATAAGTCCGATATGCTCACCTTTCAGAAGGCGGAAAGATACATCATCAAATATAGCCCTGTCACCGAATCCGTGAGTCAGATGCTCAACATTAAGTATACTCATAATAAACTCCTTAGTTTATAATAAACATCCTGAAAATTATATCATACATAGATTTTTTTGACAACTTGCGAATATAACAAAAAACAGCAGATGTACTCGTTTACATCTGCTGTTTCTGTGTAGAAATGTGTATTATTTGTTCTGGAGGGTTTCGTTGATTTTCTTAGCCTCTGCTCTTGCAGTCAGAAGTGTTACTGTATAGATTGCAGCATATATGACAGCAAAAACAGGCAGTATATAAAGAACAAACTGTAATATGTTCTCTGTGTAGTTCAGAATTGCACAGGCGCCGCAAGTGATTAAGATGCATCCCAGACAATGAATTACTGTAATAAGGGGGAGAGAAAGTTTCTGAATGTTAAAAAGATTTGTGAGCAATCCAAAGAGTGCTGAAGCAATCAGCCACACAAGAAACTCTTTTATAACAGCATTCCAACCACCGAATAAGGCCATACAAATAATTGTAACGGGCATTCCGATGCCGATACCTGTCAGACAGGTTCCAATAATATTTTTAAGTTTCATAGCAATACCTCCTCAGATTTTACTCTTGAATTCTTTGAAATACTTTCTTGATATAGTCAGAGTTTCTTTTCTGTCCTTAAGTCTCAGAGTATAATTTCCGCTGAATTCAGCAGAAACGGATTTCACAAAGTCGATGTTTACAATAGTGCCTTTGTTAATCTGAGCAAATGGCAGGGATGACAGGAAATCCTTCAGTTCATAGAGTTTCTGTTTTGCTGTGTAGATTCCGTCTTTTGATGTAACGGTGATTTTACCTTCGTCTGCTTCAAGATATACAACATCTTTTGCGTCAACAAGGAACTGCTCATCTTCTCTGAATAGTATCAGTTTGCCTTTGCTGTTTCCTGCATTTATGTAGTTTATCAGGGCGATAACTTCTTCGCTTGATATATCGCCTCTGACTATGATTTCGGTTTCACCTGTGCTGACAGGTTCAAGTGTGAGTTTCATTTTTATACCCTCTTTTTTAATATATGAGAATATTATACACTATTTCTTGCTGTTTGTCATAAGTTTTTTATTTGTTATTTTCTGCTTCGTCTCTAATGAGACTTGCAAGACTTGCACAAGCAAGACCGATTGCAAGAAGCAGAACAGCGTTGCCAAGTGTGATTGATTCCATAATAAGCAGGGCTGTTACCGCTACGCCCATTGCCAGACTTACTGCCTTAGTGATAAGTTTTACAAAGTTTTTGAAGTTTTTCATAATTATTTCTCCTTTGAAATAGAATTGTGTTTTTTGATTAGTTGATTTTAAAACTATGAGCATTGTCAAAGTTTCTGTCATAATAAAATTCCAGAGTCTTTGCATCAAGGTTATATACAATGCTCCATTGTGTGATGTTCTGATAAGAGACGTTTTTCATTGTATTCATCATATCTGATGTGTTTTTTATGCCTTTCTCCATAGTGAGCAGAGCGTCAAATCTCTGGTGTGACATATCATTGCCAATTCCGTATTTTTCTCCTTGAGAAAGATAGTGGTTGGTAACAGCCTTGGTTTCAGTAACAACCATCTTGTTATCAATATATTCAACTACTACAGACTTGCCTTGCGCATCGCTGATTGCAAAGTGATGTGATGTTCCGATTGATGAGTGCATATCATATTTTTCAAGGAGTTTTACAGCTTCGTCTACATCAGAAGCGTTATCAAGCATAAGCCTGATTGCGCTTGTTGTTGTGAGATCGGTTTTCTCAGTCTGCTGATTTGTTGTTACCTCATCACCTGCCAGCAGGTCAGCAACGCACAGCCCCTTTTCGTTAATACCATCAAGAGGTACATAGGTTGCGGCGGTTGCCATATATTTGTCAGCAAAACTCTCAGGTGTGAAGCCCTCTCCGAATCCCAGAAAGTTCAGCCAGGTTGTAGAGTAGGATTCGTAGCCCTTGTCAGGGATGGTGTGGATTATCATTACATTTCCTGTTTCACCCTCCCAGTCAAAGTTTCTGCCCATTATAGTTCCTTCAGTTGTATCTTTTGTCAGAGCACTGCATCCGAAGTCAAGTGATACATCCTCCGTCTCAGGCTTCCACATTCCCTTTGACATAAAGGTGATAAGGTAGTCTGCAAGTTCATCTTCACTTTCAGCACCGCCCTGTGCAAGGAATTCCTCAAATCCGTAGTCGCCTTTGTATTCCATATAATACAATCCGTCTTCCAGTTTCTTTATTGAGGACGCTCCGTTTATTAAATCAGCAAAGGTGATATATCCCATAGCACCAACGGAAATAATCAGAACGAGCAGAATTGAAATAATTATCAGTAATGTCCTCTTTAGTTTCTTCATAACATTTAACCTCGTGTTTCAGTATTGTCTTTCGACTGTCTGTATTATATATCAAGGCGGTCAATATGTGTTCAAAAAATCCCTGAGTGGTAAAAAATGCCCCTTAAGTTGCAAAAAAACAGGTGTGAAATACATACTATCACATTGAATTGTATTGGCTTTTATGCTATAATGCGTAAAAAGAGGGTGAGATAATGGCAGTTTCAGTATTTATCAGTTATCGCCGTGACGGCGGAGATATAATGGCGCAGTTGCTTTATGAGCATCTGAAAATGCATGACCTTAATGTTTTTTATGATATTCATAGTCTGGGTACCTGCGAGTTCAATGTGAAAATCAGTAACGCTATCCGTTCAGCCGATTGTATGGTGGTGTTGCTTTCAAAGGGGTGTCTTGACAGATGTTGTGATAATCCCAACGACTGGGTGCGTCAGGAGATTGCCTTGGCTTTTTCACTTGGCAAAGATGTTATCCCTGTGTTTATGAAGGATTTCAGATTTCCTGATAACCTGCCTGAGGATATTAAGAGAATCGTTCATTGTAATGGTATAATCATAGACAATATGACTCTCTTTGATGCTCGTGTAGAACATCTTGCAAAAATGTGTCGGGAGTCTGCCATCAAGCATGTTGATAATAACGACTATACATATAAAACAGATGATGCCGCTTTAGAACTATTGGAGGAACGCAAGTTTCTGCTGGACAAAACCCGCTCGTGGCCTGTTATTGCAACTCTGAGTTTTTTGCATTTTTTCTCTCTTTTTCTGTTAATGTATTCAATTGGTGCCGGTGATGCAGTAACCTTGGTCATATCCATAGCAGGCTCAATAGGTCTGATTATTCCTTTGTTCTTAAAGACAAAGAAATATATGGTCAAGTCAGGATTCCTTGCTTTCCTATTATCCTCATTATTATCCGCTGTTTGTTTTGTGGTTTCTTTGTTTATAATGTTCTTCACAACTTCAAAACGACACGCTGAACAAAAAGAGTACAAAAGAATCTGTATGGAAATCAAGGCTAAAAAGAAAGAGATAAAAACAAAAAATAAGAAGAAATAAAAAAAGCACTCGTAAAGAGTGCTTTTTTATATGGAGCGGATGATGTGCCGAAGATGGAGAAGTTAACATCATCTCGTCATATGGGGCGTGTGATGAATCCGAAGTATCATCATCGCCACGGGCTAAAAATGCTCCACAGGAGCATTTTCTTAACGCCCTTTCATTCCCATCATTAAAATAAAAAAAGCACTCGTAAAGAGTGCTTTTTTATATGGAGCGGATGATGTGCCGAAGATGGAGAAGTTGGCATCATCTCGTCATATGGGATGTGAGGTGAATCCGAAGTATCATCATCGCCACGGGCTAAAAATGCTCCACAGGAGCATTTTCTTAACGCCCTTTCGATTCCCATCATTAAAATAAAAAAGCACCTCCGATGAGGTGCTTCTTGTTTGGAGCGGATGATGGGAATCGAACCCACACGATCAGCTTGGAAGGCTGAAGTTCTACCACTAAACTACATCCGCATATTTGCAACGGTAGATATTATATCATACCTACCATTGCTTTGTCAATTGTAAAATCAAAAATAGTTCTTACTGAGGCTTTTTGCCTTCAATACGATAAATATCCTGATCGTCAATATTGATGTTGGGCAGGATAATAGGTTTGATACCTGCGTTTGCGGTGATAGTAGTTACCAGAGCACGGGCGTGGGGATAGAGGAGCTTGAAGCTCTCTGTATGTATCAGCTCACGCTTTGCAGCAGGGTCATAGGCAAAAATACCAACAAGCACAACTTTTACATTCAGTTTGCTGTTGTCGCCTGTGTCACCAACTTCAACTTCAAGTTCACCTCTGCAAACAGTGGTGCTGCTGTCATTGGGATACTTTACATTGTAGGAAAACTTATTTCCGATTTTAATCTGAACATTAGGATCAAGTCTGTTTACAAATGTAATGTCAGATACAGTATATGCTTTAAGTTCACAACATGCCATAATTAAAACTCCTTATACTATGTATATGTAGATACTATGAATTATACCACAATCTTCTGAAAAAGCAAGTTGACAATATAAAGTGGAAAAATTTTATTTTATTGCAAAAAATTATGAAATAAATCTTGATTTATGTTATCTTATAGTTTATAATAAAAAAATGTAGCGCAAAGCTGCTAAATTTAATATAGGAGATGATACTAATGAGAACAGAACTCCGCAAAATCCTTGCAGTAGTTATGGTCCTCGCACTGGCAGTATCTATGTTTGCTATGAGCGTAAGCGCAACAACAAACGATCTTACTGCTGGCGACTTCATCGTTGCAACTCCCGACGAGACAACACCTGATGAAGTAACAACACCCGACGAGCCCGTTGCAACACCTGATGTACTTATCTATGGTGATGTAAACCTCAACGGCGAAGTAACAATCAGCGACGCAACAGAAATCCAGAAGGCAGTTGCAGCTCTTATTGAGCTTTCTGATCTTCAGGCTATGCTTGCAGATGTAGATGCTGACAGCGAAGTTACAATCAAGGACGCAACAGAGATCCAGAAGTACATTGCACTTCTTCCTGTTGATGGTCTTACAGGCGTAATTGTTGGCAACGAGCCCACAGTAGACGAGAAGCCTGTTGTAACACCTGACGAGCCCGTTGTAACACCCGATGAGCCTGTAGTTACACCTGACGAGCCTGTTGTAACACCCGATGAGCCCGTTGTAACACCTGACGAGCCTGTTGTTACACCTGACGAGCCCGTTGTTGTAGAGAAGGTTCTTATCACTTTCTACACAGCTAAGACTGGCTGGGTTAAGGATGCTGACGCATACGTTCTTCTTATTGACACAGACACAAACGAAGTTTATGAGACAATCTTTGATGGTGAGAACTCCTGGACAGCAGAGGTTCCCGAGACAGTTGTAAACATTCGTTTTGACAGATGCGACCCCAATACTGGTGATGTTTGGAACTCCTGGACAGCTGCAGATCGTGGCGAGGCTAAAACATTCCAGACAGATGGCGACTTCGGCGTATGGAACGATGAGATCGCTGAGACATCTGAGGTTACAATCTACTTCGATAACTCTGTTACAAAGTGGGATTATGTTGCTTTCTATCAGTGGAGCGACAGCTCTTTCGCACAGTACACAGTTATGACTCAGATTGAGGATACAGATATCTGGACACTCACAATTAACTCCAACATCACAACTGGTCTCTTCAAGGGTTCAGAGGTTGGAAAATGGGAGCCTATTCTCCAGACAGCTAACATCACAGTTGATACAGCTGCTAACGGCAACAACATTCTCTTCACAGTATTTGCTGGTGCAGAGATGTGGGAGACAACAGCTGCTCCTTACGAGGGTTAATTTGATTTAAATTAATCTACATAATTACAGCCGAAGAGTTTTATTTATTCTTCGGCTGTTTTTATATTTAAGGTTGCATTTTTGTTTTTGTTGTGGTAAAATACAAAGGCTGTACAAAACATAATATTGGGCTGTAGCCAAGCGGTAAGGCAACGGACTTTGACTCCGTCATCCCGTGGGTTCGAATCCCGCCAGCCCAGCCAAAAATCGACAGGTTTCGACCTGTCGATTTTTTATCCATTGCGAAAGCAATGGTATATCATCGCCGTAAGGCGCATATCATCACGCGTAGCGTGTATCTCATCAGCCATAGGCTGTATTGCTTTTGCAATGATGATATACAATTCCTACGGAATTGATGATATGCAAGACTCCGTCTTGATGATATACACGGCTTCGCCGTGATTGGTTTCAAATTCATACGCAAAAGGCAATTATATCCTTATGTAGCTTATAGCCGGAAGTCGGCAAGTTTCCTGAGAAACTTGTCGATTTTGTTTGTCAAACGAAAACCCCCGATTGTATCGGGGGTTCAAAAAAGCTTTAGCGGTAAATAAAAATAGCTCCTTCTGATATAATGAAAGTGCGGTCTGGCAACTGCACAACAAAAAACAGAAGGAGGTCATCAAATGAATGACAATAACAGTTTAGCACACACCAGTTGGAATTGCAAATATCACATAGTTTTTGCACCCAAGTATAGAAGGAAAGTGTTTTACGGACAGAATAGGGCGGAGATAGGAAAAATACTAAGAGAACTATGCGACTGGAAAGGTGTACATATAGTAGAGGCAGAGGTGTGTCCTGATCATATACACATGTTAGTAGAGATACCACCTAAGATGAGTGTGTCAGGGTTTATGGGGTTTCTCAAAGGAAAGAGTAGTATAATAATACATCAAAGGCATGGAAACTTAAAATATAGATATGGAAACAGGTCGTTTTGGTGCAGAGGATATTATGTAGATACGGCAGGTAAAAACACAAAAAGAATAGCCGAATACATAAAGAATCAGCTTAAAGAAGACCAACTCCACGACCAAATGACAATCGGAGGTTGGGAAGACCCGTTCACGGGTAGTAAGTAACAATCGCAAGTGTCAGACCGAAAAATGCGCCTTGGGGCGCTGCTTATAACAGAGCCTTTCAGGCGCATCTGAAATACCACCGGCTTAGCCGGTGGATTTTTATTGTGTATAGACAGAAACTTATGTGTGTGATATTATATATTTTGAGATTTTGGTGGCAAGGAGTCAGATTGTGCAGGTTTCCTTGCTATAAAAAAGAGATGGTTTATATGAAGATACTATATTGCGATGATAATCTTATAGTGTGCGAAAAACCTGTGGGGGCAGATAGCGAAAAGCAGTTCCCGCAGATGATAAAAGATGAAACAGGCAAAGAGCCGTATACAGTACACAGACTTGATATGAATGTAGGCGGAGTTATGGTGTATGCCCTGAATAAACGGACAGCGGCGGAACTTTCAAAAGCTATAGAGCAGGGAACAATGATTAAAGAATATATTGCCTGTGTCCACGGACTGGTGCCTGAGAGCGGAGTTCTTGAGGATTACCTGTTCAAAGATTCGCGAAAGAACAAAGTTTTTGTGGTGAAAAAATTACGTAAAGGTGTTAAAGCGGCAAAACTTGAGTATACAAGGCTTAATGATGCCGATCCGTCCTTTGTTCGCATAAGACTACATACAGGAAGAAGCCATCAGATAAGAGTTCAGTTTTCCAGCCGCGGGTATCCTCTTGTGGGGGACCATAAGTACGGTTCTCGGAGTGAGCTGGAGAATCCCTTGCTTTATTCCTGCAAACTCACATTTCCGTATAAGGGAGAGGTCTGTTCTTTCGAGGCTTTTCCCCTTTGGTTGAGTCTTTAGTTTTTATAAAACATAATCCTTCGAAGAGTTTATCTGTTTTATATTTGTGTGGGATTTGGTTGATGCTATAGAGCCTGATTTGTCAGAAAATGGCTTGTGTATGAGGTTTCTAAGGATTGCTTCGTTGACAGTTTTGTGCTTGTATGATATAATTCATAAATATATTTTGCTCAAGCTGTTTGAGGTTCTTCGCTATAAAGAGAGGTCAGAGTTATGATTATAAAAAAACAACTTATAAAACGTCAGGTTGCAGGTGATTTTTTTCTGGTCCCTGTGGGTAAGACTGTGTATGATAACAATGGTATTTTTGTTCTTACAACTGTAGGGGCGTTTATCTGGGATTTACTGCCCGAAGCAGAAGATGAAGAGTATATTCTTGATAGAATCACACAGGAATACGATGTGGATAGAGAAACTGCAAAAAGAGACCTGGATAACTTTCTGCAGAAACTACGAGATATGGATATAATTTGAATAAATAAAACTATAACTATAAATAAAAAAAGCTGATGTTCTGGATTTTACAGAACATCAGCTTTTGCTTTTGCGTAAAACGTGGTTTGTTGTTACACTATGGCTCAGTTTACTGTGAAGATGTAGAACTCATAGGGGTTGTATGTTTTGCCTTCAAGCTCACTGAAAGACATATCCTTGTCCTCAAAGTCAAAGTTTGTGCCATCATAGTGAATAACGCATTTTGCACCATCAATTCCAAGGTCAAAGGTTACATCGGATACTGCTTCGTACATAAGGTTTGCAGCATAGATAACCTTTTCGCCACCGTTTTCTCTTGTGAATACAAGGAAGTGGGGGTCGCTTGTCTCGATGAAATTAACCTCGCGGTTAGAGGTTAAAAGAGCTTTGTTTGTTGTTTTGAGTGTGGCAAGTTCTGTGATGAGTTCTTCATATTTAAGCTCAGACTCCCACTTAACAGGGTCTTTCTCAAAGAACTCGATTTCGTGGTTGTAGCCCTGCTCGTTACCTGTGTAAACAAGGGGGAAACCGGGAGTAAGGAAAGATAGTGCAAAGAGCGGCTCATAGGATGTGCCGAAACGATCATAATAAGTACCCTCCCAGGAGTTCTTATCGTGATTGTCTGTGTAGTTCATAGGGAAACTGCCCTGTGCATATCGGGTTGAAAGCTCCATGCTCTTCTGCAGAGGAGCCACAAATATACCGCCCAGAATCATGCGGGACTGGTTGTACAGGTCATCGTTGTAGCAGCAGTCAAAAGCATAGGTGGTAAGGGCCTCTGAAGCGGCACACTCAGCAAGCATCATAATCTCGCTGTTAATGGATTTGAGTTTGTATACAGCCGCATTCCAGAATGTTGTGGGAACACCCTGTGCGTGGTCGCATCTGAAACCATCAATGCCGATTTCCTCAACCCAGTACTGCATAGCTTTGATCATCTCTGCGCGCATTTCGTAGTTTTCGTAGTTAAGTTCTGCTGTATCAGACCAGTCGTAAGAGAAGATGATCTCGCCATCATCGTCACACTCGTACCAGTCTTTGTGCTCTGTAACCCACTTGTGGTCCCAGCCTGTGTGGTTTGCAACCCAGTCAAGAATAACCTTGAAGCCCATATCGTGAGCTGTATCTACAAGGTGAATGAAATCTTCTTTAGTGCCGAATTCGGGATTTACTGCAGTATAGTCGTCAACAGCGTAGTAAGAGCCCAGAGTACCCTTTTTCTCGGTTTCGCTGATAGGGTGAATAGGCATAAACCACAGTGTATTAACGCCCATAGCTTTAAGTCTGTCAAGGTGACCTTCAAAAGCCTTGAATGTACCCTCTTCTGTGTACTGTCTTACATTTACTTCGTAGAGTACGCAGGTGTCAAGCCAGGAAGCAGTGTTCTTTGTGAGTACATCGTCAGCAGCAGAAAGATCGGTCATAACGCCGTCTACAATACTGCCTTCCGGTACGTCATCAGAAAGAACATAGTCTACCTTCTGTGCTTCTGTTGCAGGAACAGTTGTTGTCTCTGTGTTGTCACCGTTTCCGTTGCAGGCAACAAGAGAAAAAGCCATAACTGCAACAAGTAAGAATGCTAAAAACTTTTTCATAAAAATACTCCTTCGTTTATAGGAATTATTCGTTGGTGCCGAACCGAAAAACGGTATCAGACCTGTGAGTTAATTATAAAGTTTGGGGGAGTGTTTGTCAATTAACAGAATAAACGGATAGGGGACATAAAATGCACCGCTTTTTTTATGCAAATGATAATTTTACGAGAAAATATGCAGGATGGGATAAAAAATGTCTTGCAATTATTCCAAACAGGATATATAATAAACTTGGAATATTGGCACGAGGGTGCCTCTTCAATAAACTTTATAATTACAGAATCTTTTAATATCCGCAGTTTCTCATTTGTGTGAGGTGAACTGTAATTTCAGATTAAAGGAGATATAGACTTATGAAAAAAGAAGTTTACGAGCGCGCAGAAATTCTTGTTTCTGTTTTCAGAAAAGAAGATGTTGTTACAGCCAGTGTTGTAACAGATGACCCTTTTGGTCCCGATTTCAGCAAGGACGAGGATGATCTGGAGATTCTTCCTTTCGGTTAATAGTCGCTTTGCGTTTTGATTGAGCGTTGAATTTTAATATGAGAACTAACAGGGGATTTCCATATCGGAAGTCCCCTTGTGCATATAAACAGGGAGGTAAGTATGAAACTCAAGGACTCTTTCGTTACCCGTCAGTTTCAGGATACTTATGTTATGGCAGGGACAGAGAATACGGAATTCAGAGGTATTGTCAACGGCAATTCCACAACCGCGTTTATTATCGAGTGCCTTAAAACACAAACCACAAGAGAAGAAATAATAGAGAAAATGCTTCTTAAGTACGATGCACCCAAGGAGATTATTACTGAGGATGTAGATAAAGTCCTTGAGGTATTGAAGGGTATAGGAGCAATCGAAGAATAATTCATATTATTTTACAAGGAGGGGATAAAGTTGAATACAGAAAAACTTGTGCTGTATCTTTGCCTTTGTGCAATCAACAACACCTCTCCCTCTGAGGATATAATGAAAGATGCCGATATAAAGGAGATTTACAGGTACGGTATAACACATAAGGTAATAGCTCTTGTGTGCTATGCTCTTGAAAAGATTATGCAGGTGCCTGTACCCTTCGTGGAGGCAAAGACAAAGGCTATCCGCAAGGATATGCTGATGGATGCAGAATTTCAGAAGATTTCTGCGTTTATGGAGGATAAGGGTATATTTTATATGCCGCTTAAGGGTGCTTTGCTCAAAGAACTATATCCAAAAGCAGGAATGCGTCAGATGTCCGATGTGGATATATTCTATGACTCCGATTTCCGAGAAGAAGTCAAAGAGTATATGCTGAGTTTATCCTATGAATGTACAGCCTGTACAGACAGTCAGGATGCCTATAAACGACAGCCTGTGTATAACTTTGAGTTCCATCATCTGTTGTTTTCACAGGTGGAATCAAAGGCTCTTTATGAGTACTACAAAGATATTGAGAGCAGAATTGTAAAGGATAAAGAGAATTCTTTCAGATACGATATGACCGAGGAGGATTTTTATATCTATCTGATTGCTCACGAATACAAGCATTTTTCACAGTTCGGTACAGGAATCCGCTCTCTCCTTGATGTGATAGTTTTTCTGAGACGATATGAGGAAACTCTTGATATGGATTATATCTGCAGTGAACTTGAAAAATTAAACATCTCGGAATTTGAAGAAAAGCAGAGAGAACTATGTAAAAAATTGGATTCTGACAATTTTTATCGTAATCTTTCAGTGAATGAGGAAGAACTGCTTTCTTGCTTTCTTTGTGGTGGAGTATACGGAGATTACCGCACCGGCATTGTAAACAGAATGGCAGGAAAGACAGGAGAAAAGAACAGGGAAGTTACAAAGGGTAAGAAGATTAAGTATATCTTTAATAGAATTTTTCCGCCTATAGAATACTATCGGGCAGCATACCCTTTCTTCTACAAACACAGACTCCTCATCCCTTTCTGTGTTGTTTACCGTGTTTTTCTTGCTTTGTTTAAACGAAATGATTTTGTTAAATCAGAACTTGATGCCCTAAAGAAAAACTGATATTTTGTATGAAATAACCCCTAGGAGTGCGGGGATCTAACCTTCGGAGGTATGAAGAATAATGAGAAAGTTTGATACAAAAGTACAGCACTTAAAGTACAAGGTACTTCGTGAGGTTGCCCGTCAGGCATGGAATGACAGTCTCCTTGAGAATGTTTTTGATATTCCCAAGACAATCGTGCCGGGTAAAACTCCTACAATGCGTTGCTGTGTATATAAGGAAAGAGCCATTCTCTCTGAGCGTGTGCGTATTGCTATGGGTGGCGACAAGGCTAACCCCAATGTTATCGAGGTAATTGACATTGCCTGTGACGAGTGTCCTGCTGCAGGATACGAGGTTACAGACTCCTGTCGTGGTTGCCTTGCTCACCGTTGTGAAGATGTTTGTAAAAAGGGTGCAATCTCTTTTGACCACAATCACGTGGCACATATTGATAAATCCAAGTGTATCGAGTGCGGTCAGTGTGCAAAGGTTTGTCCATATTCCGCTATTGTAAACCGTAAGCGTCCTTGTCAGATTGCCTGTAAGGTAAAGGCTATTTCTATCAATGACGATAACGCGGCGGCTATTGATAACGGCAAGTGCATCCAGTGCGGTGCTTGTGTTTATCAGTGTCCCTTTGGTGCTATTTCCGACAAATCCTTTATCCTTGATGCAATCGACTTTATCAGGAAGAGCCAGGGTAACACAGCATACAAGGTATACGCGTTGGTTGCTCCTTCTATCTCCAGCCAGTTTAAGTACGCAAAACTTGGTCAGGTTATCTCAGGTCTTAAGGAACTTGGTTTCTATACAGTAGTTGAGGCGGCTCTGGGTGCTGATATGGTTGCACAGGCAGAGTCCAGAGAACTTGCAGAAAAGGGCTTCCTCACAAGCTCCTGCTGTCCTGCTTTTGTTCAGTATATTGACAGCGCCTTCCCTCAGCTGAAAGGTTATGTATCCCACAATCTTTCACCTATGGCTACTCTTGCAAAGTATATCAAAGAAACCGATTCCACCTCAAAGATAGTTTTCATCGGTCCCTGTACTGCAAAGAAAGCAGAGGCACAGCTTGAGTCCGTAAAGCCTTATGTTGATGCTGTACTCACATTTGAGGAACTTCAGGCTCTCTTTGACAGCCGTGATATTGATATTACAACTCTTCCTGAGGATGTTCTTGATAACGCATCCTACTTCGGCAGAATCTTTGCCCGCAGCGGCGGTCTTTCCGATGCTGTCAAGCAGGGACTTGCGGAGCAGGGAATCGAGTTTGAGCTGAAGGCTCTGCCCTGTGATGGCATCGAGGCTTGTCGTACTGCACTTCTCAAAAAGAGCAAGAATGTACTTGATGCAAACTTCATCGAGGGTATGGCTTGTGTCGGCGGTTGTATTGGCGGTGCAGGATGCCTTACTCATGGCGAAAAGAACAAAGCTCAGGTTGATGAATATGGTAAAGAAGCAACGGAAAAGACAATTTCCGGGGCTGTTTCTGCTCTCAGGTAATATGATACTTGTATAAATATAATATAAAGTAATAAGAAGTAATAAGGGCCGCAGTGGTAAACTGCGGCCTTTTTGTTTTGTGGAACTATACTGTCGGAGATATCAGTTGGTTGTGTGTGAAAAATTCTGATATATTATTGTGAAAAATTGTTGTATAGGTATTGAAAAACAGATTAATATTGTATAAAATATACTAAAGTATGTGAATCGGACCATACATGAAGAATGTATGATTTTCAAAATCATTCAAGGAGGAATTCCGATGAAAAGAAAGATATCGTTGTTTTTGGCAATTCTGATGTTGGTGAGCCTTATGTGTACTGCACCTGTAACTGTAGGCGCAGAGGATACTGAAGCACAGGAAATCTCCGTGTATTTTGAGAATAACTGGCTGTGGGCTGATGTTTTCTATCATTCCTGGGGCAGTTCTCTTGATACAAATACAAACTGGGGCAGCGGCCAGGTTGAGAAGGTCGGTACCTCTGTAAACGGTTATGAGGTTTACAGGGCTGTGGTGGGTTCTGATGCTATGGGCGTGATTTTCGCAGGTATCAAAAATGATGGAACAGGACAGGAAGACCAGACTCCCAATATTGAGGAAGCTGATATTTTTGACGGTGCATGCTACTCTATGGTATGGGACGACGGTAATGCAACCGTTGTGAGTAATATCAATGATATATGTCCCGATATGGGTGATGCTCCCGTAACCGACCCTGAGGAGGAAACAACCGTTGCAGAAACAGAAACAGTTGAAACCGACCCTACAGAGGCTCCTTTGACAGAGACTATCACAATTTATTTTGAGAATAACTGGCTGTGGGAAGTACCCATGATTTATTGGTACGGAAACGAAACCGGCGACCAGCCTCAGTGGCCCGGCATTGAAATGACTGCTGCAGGTAAAACCGATAACGGATATGACAGATATGCTGCGGAGGTTCCCGTTGATGTTCTGGGAATTGTGTTCAGCGGTAACGAAGAACAGTCAGAAGACGTTCTGGCAGGTTGGTTCGACGGAGTCTGCTATTATATGCTGTGGGATGAAGAAAGCCAGAGTAAATTTGCAGTTGCGTATGACAACGGATTTGTAGACCCTGAGGAGACAGTTCCCGAGGAGACAACAGAGCCTACGGAGGAAACAGAAATCCCCGAGGAAACCGAGGACAGCACAGAGGGAGAACTTCCCTCCGAGACATACACAGTATATTACGTGGACTCGGGTAACTTCTTTATGCCCTATGCTTATGCCTGGTCAGACGGCAAACGTCCCAATGGGGATTGGCCGGGAGAGCCAATGGTGCTGACTGACATAGTGTCTCCCGATGGTTCTCCTGTATATTCCTACACAACACACACTTTGTATGAATACATTGTTTTCTCTGACGGCAGTGACCTTCAGACAGAAGACCTGCAGTTTATGCCTGACAAGTATCTCTGGTGGTCAGATGAGGTCTGGTATGATAACGTAAACGATATCCAGGTTGACGATGACGGTCCGGGTGCGGATGATATCCCCTGGGGTACAGCAGTGCTTGAGGGTTATACAATCAGTCTCGGCGGTAATATTGCAATCAATTATTTCTATACTCTTGCTGTGGATGTGGCCGAGTCGCCTGATACAAGGGTAGTGTTCACAGTTCCCGATTCGGGCTCTTATTATACTCTTGAGGTTCCTGTTTCACAGGCAAGATATGACGGCACTTATTATATTTTCACCTGCAACGTTGACGCGAAGGAGATGACCTCCGTTGTGAAGTCTCAGCTTGTTTCCTCTGTTACAACAACACAGGTGGATGAGTATACAATCAAGGAATACGCTGTGACGATGCTCAGTGACCCCATTGCCTTTGAGGCTGAGCAGAGTGTTGTGAAGGCTATGCTCAACTATGGCGCAGCTGCTCAGATTTACTTTGATTATAATACGGATAATCTTGCAAACGATACAGAGTATATGACGGACGCAGATAAAGAGATCACAGAGCGGGATTTAACCGCTTATGAGGTGAGTGTAACAGGCAATACCGACAGCGACTATTTCTATGGTGCAACCCTTTGCCTTGAGTCGGAAACCTCGCTGAAACTTTACTTTGCACTTGCCGATGCACAGGATGAAGAAAGCGTAGAGATGCTGGTAGACGGAAGTCTTGTCAATGCAGTAAAGAATGGGAACGTCTATGAACTTGTTATAGAGAACATTCCTGCTCATCTGCTTGGGGAGGCTTACGTTGTACAGACAGGAGACATCAGAGTGGAAATCAGCGCATTCAGTTACATCTGTCTTGCACAGCAGGATGGAAACTTAGCGCTTCGCAACGTATCAAACGCTCTGGCAGAGTACTCTGTGTGTGCAAATGCTTACGGTGCATATTGATTATGTGTGCATAGTACAGTTGAATAAATAACAATCTAAAGGAACTTTCTTTCGGGAGAGTTCCTTTTTTGTTGTGTTTGTTAAATACAGGTGACGTAAGTTGTTGATTGTGACAAATTTATTGTTAGTTGTTACTATATGACAGGATAAAAATTTGGTAGTATTGCACCTATTATTATGTAGGTTATAATGGTATAATTTAATGTGTATAGATGTTTATGGAAGATGTGTTACTTCTGTAGATTATTCTGAACCAATGTGAAAATTCCAACGAAAGGATCTGATGAGATGAAGAAGAGATTTGTTGCTATGACGCTTTGTCTTGTAATGCTGTTCTCCTGTGTTCTCACAGCAGTACCCGCACTCAGGGCTGAAGCAGCAACTACATACGAACAAAGTCTGCTTAATGCAGGTTTCCCGCAGAGCTACGTAACCAAGCTTTCTGCTCTGCATGACAGACATCCTAACTGGAAGTTTGAGCCTCTGCTTGTTACAAAGCAGAAGCCTGCTTACACATGGAGCTACGTTATCGGAAAGGAGACAGAGAATGACCAGAGAAATCTGATTTATCATTCCTATTCTTCCAAGGCATACGCTCTTGATTCCACTCTTGTTGAGTCAGGATTGTGGTACAAGTGTAACAAGGCAACTGTTGAGTTCTTTATGGACCCCAGAAACTTCCTTGATGAACAGCGCATTTTCCAGTTCGAAGCACTTCAGTTTACAGGCAATTACACCGCAAAGGATGTTGCAAACAGCATCAAGGGTACTTTTATGGACGGTGTAACCCTTGAAAACGGAAAGACCTATGCTCAGAACTTCTACGATATTGGTAAAGCCGTAAACGTCAGCCCTTTCCACCTTGCAGCCCGTGTCAAGCAGGAGCAGGGACTGGGACAGAGTCCCCTGATTTCAGGTAACTGCGGTACAACTCTCCGTCAGTGCTACGTTAACAAGACAAACGGTGCACCTGCTACAGGCTACGATAACTGCGATTTCAACCAGTATAACGGACTTTACAACTACTTCAACATCGGTGCCTTCGGCACAGGTTATTTCAATATCTGGCTCAATGGTATGACCGAGGCTCAGACAGGTGGTTGGAATACCAGATACAAGGCTATCCAGGGCGGTGCACAGAAGGTTCACGATATGTACGTAGGCGTACATCAGAACACTCTGTATCTCCAGAAATTCAACGTTCATCCTTCTTCTTCCAAGAACTTCTGGGGTCAGTATATGCAGAACGTTTCTGCAGCATGGAGCGAGTCCCTTACAATCCATAATGCATACAAGAACAACGGACTTCTTGATACAGCGTTTACATTCATCATTCCTGTTTACGACGGAATGCCCACATCCTGTCCCGATCCCGGCGGCGCTTTCAAGGCAAATACTCCCGAGCCTGCGGTTTCTATTCCTTCTTCATTGAAGAGCCAGGTGTTTGACCCTGAGTATTATCGCAATGCTCACGCAGACCTTAAGAACGCATTCGGTTCTGATGAAGGAAAGCTTTATCAGCATTTCCTTGAGTTCGGTATCAAAGAAGGCCGTCAGGCACATCCTGCCTTTGATGTCAAGTATTACCTCAGTGCAAACAAGGACCTAGCGGCTGCTTTTGGCACAGACTACGAAAAAGGTATGAACCATTTTGTCAAGAATGGTTACAAGGAAGGCAGAACTACTGCTAAACCTGCAAACCTTGGTGACAGCTTCTACGCAAAGATTACCTCTGTAAAAGCCGACAAGAACGTAAGTATGATTGATGGCAACGTTCTTATTTACAATGACTCTACTGCTCCGGCACAGGTGTGGAAGTTTGAGCGTCAGTCAAACGGCAGTTACAAGATTATCAATATGAAGGACGGCAAGAGCGTTCTTCACGTTAATAACCGAAGCAGTGCCTCAGGAACAAATGTGTGCATTGCAGAGGATAAGGGATACACATCCCAGCGTTGGTATGTGTATAAGAACGGTAACTCTTATATTCTGAAGCCCGGTTGCGCAAGTCTATGTGCACTTGATGTTCAGAATGGTGAAACAGCCAACAAGACAAATGTACAGATTTACACGGTTGATGGTACACCTGCACAGAACTTTGTGATTTCAAAGACAAATGCTCCCAGTGAACCAGAAACAACAACCGTTACATATAAGGTAACATCGCCCTATAACACACAGAGCATCGGAACATATACCTCTCTGAGTTCTGCAAAGGCAGTTGCCAACCAGAAGGTTCAGTTGGGCTATGTTGTTTACGATTCCACAGGTAAACTTGCATATACACCTGCCACATCTCTCAACGCTTCCAAGATTCTTTGGGAGGCAAAGATTGTTGCAGATTATCAGAGGGATAACGCGTTTGTATACGGAAATGCCACTAAGAATCCCTACTTTGACAAGTCTCAGAAGGTTGTTTCCTGTGATAGATTTGTTGGTTGGGTTCTGGGTAACGCAGGTTATGTAAACGGTCAGCCCACAGCCTACGGTCTTAACCTTTACGGCTCCAACCATGATCTGGGTTACGGAAGCCTGGAGTACTTCCTCAAGCAGCACGGATTTACAAAGATTACAGATATCAGTCAGGTTAAAGCAGGCGATATCGTCTTTGTAGGTTATTCACACGCTCATACAGTTCTCAGTGCTGAAATGCGCGAATATCCCCAGCATGTATATATCGCAGCAAGTAACTACGGATCAAACGGTCAGTCCTACAGATATGATGCAGGCAGCCTTGCAAGAATCCGCTCTACACAGCCCTCTTATGAGCCTGTAAGCTATACATCAAACGTATTCAGATTTGCATTCAGAGCCCCCTCTACAGGTAACGTTGTATCTTCCGGTTCTTCAACAACAACTACTCCCGAGGGTACAACAGGTGCAAGCGGTGTAACACTCACAGCGTTCCAGAAGAAGCTTGTGTTCGACTCAACCTATTATACAAACAAATATCCCGACCTTAAGAATGCTTTTGGCTCAGATTCAACCAAGCTCTACGACCACTTCCTTAACTTTGGTATCAAGGAAGGTCGTCAGGCTCATCCCGTATTTAACGTTAAGTATTATCTCAGCCAGCATAAAGACTTGCAGGATGTATTCGGCGATGATTATGCAAGAGCGCTGAATCATTATGTTAATATCGGTTATAAAGAAAACAGAAAGACAGCGGAGCTTGTTGATCTGGGTGAAAACTTCTATGCTAACATTACACCCGCAGCAGTCAGCAATATGGCAGTTACACTGTATTCTACAAAGTACGTTGTAATTTCCGACGCAAATGATGCTGCAGCACAGGTGTGGAATTTTATCCGTCAGTCAGATGGCAGTTACAAGATTGTCAATATGAAGACAGGCACAAAGATTCTGACAGCAAGTGATAATGCAAACCAGTACATCACAATTGCGGATAACAACGACAGCAAGGAGCAGCGTTGGTTTATCTATGAGAAAAACGGCACATATGTGTTAAAGTGTGCCGATTCTCAGTACTCTGTTCTTGACCTTAACGGCAACAAGACAGCAGACAACACCTCTCTTGTTTACAGCGAGGTTGACGGCGCCAAGACTCAGAGATGGAGAATTACAAAGACATCCGCTCCTGTTAAGGAAGAGCCCTCTGCTCCCAAGGTAACTTACAGTGTTGTATCTCCCTACAACACAAAGAGCATTGGCACATATACAAGCCTTGAGTCTGCCAAGTCAGCGGCAAATTCCAGAGTTCACATGGGATACGTTGTATATGACTCCACAGGCAAGTTTGTGTATACTCCTGCAACATCTCTCAATGCTTCCAAGATTCTCTGGGAGGCAAAGATTGTTGCAGACTATCAGAGAGATAACGGATGGACGTACGGTAATGCCAGCAAGAACCCCTACTACGACAAGTCTCAGAAGATTGTTTCCTGTGACCGTTACGTAGGTTGGGTAATGGGTAATGCCGGATATATCAGCGGTCAGCCTGCTACTTCCGGACTTAATCTGTACGGTCATAAAGCAGATATGGGTGAGGGATGTCTTGAGACCTTCCTCAAACAGCACGGTTTTACAAAGATTACTGACATCAATCAGGTTCAGGCAGGCGACGTGGTGTTTGTCGGTTATTCAACTGCTCATACATCTCTCAGCCAAGAAATGCGTCAGTATCCCCAGCACGTGTTTATTGCAGCCAGCGGGTACCTTGCAGGCGGCGGACAGACATACAGATACGACGCAGGCAGCAACAACCGCATCCGTTCCAACCAGCCCTCTTATGAGCCTCTGAGTTATTCAGCTAATCCCTTCAGATTTGCATACAGAGCTCCCGCAACAGGTAACACAACACAGGCAGGTTCTTCTGTAACTACCAACTCAAATGGTACAACAGGTGAGAGTGGAGTTACACTCTCAGCATTCCAGAAGAAACTTGTATTTGATCCTACATATTACAGCAACAAATATCCCGACCTCAAGGCTGCTTTTGGCTCTGATGCCACAAAACTGTATACTCACTTTATGAACTTCGGCATCAAGGAAGGCCGTCAGGCCCATCCTCTGTTTGACGTAAAGTATTATCTCACCGAGAACAGTGACCTTAAGGCTGCATTTGGTAAGGATTATGCCAAGGGTATTAACCACTATGTAACTACCGGTTACGAAGAAGGCAGAAAGACTGCTGCTCCTGTTGACCTTGGTACAAACTTCTATGCTAAGATTCAGTGTGCAAAGAAGACAGGTATGGTTCTGGGTGTCAGCGGAACAAATGTAAATATTTACGAAAGTTCCTCCGCAGGTTCTCAGGTCTGGAAGTTTGTTCGTCAATCAAACGGCAGTTACAAGATTATCAATATGGGTGACGGCAAGTCTGTTCTGGATGCATCTGCAACTGCAATGAAGCTGGCAACAAGCAACACCTCTACAAAGCAGAACTTCTATTTCTACGAGAAGAACGGCACTTATGTAATTATGCCTGCTTTTGCTAAATACGAGGTTCTTGACCTTGCAAGCTCAAGCCTTGCAGCAGGTTCAAACGTAATCCGTGACGTTACTGACGGTGCAGCAACCCAGAGATTCAGAATCGAAAAAACATCTGCACCCACAAACGGTACTGTAAAACCCACAGCAGTAACATACAGAGTAACATCTCCCTACAACACAAGTTGTATCGGTACCTTCACAAGCCTTGCAGCAGCAAAGTCTGTAGCAAGCAGTAAGGTTCAGCTTGGTTACGTTGTATACGATTCCACAGGTAAACTTGTTTTTACTCCTGCAACATCCCTCAATGCTTCCAAGATTCTCTGGGAGGCAAAGCTTGTTGCAGATTATCAGAAGGCTAATAACTGGGTTTACGGTGATGCATCTGTTAATCCCTTCTATGACAAGAGCCAGAGAGTAGTATCCTGTGACAGATTCGTCGGCTGGGTTCTGGGTAATGCGGGATTTGTAAACGGTCAGCCTGCAACAAGAGGTTTGCCGCTTCCCGGTCATAACCTGGATTTACAGTATAACTCTCTTGAGAGTTTCCTCAAGCTTCACGGCTTTACCAAGATTACAAATATGGCAGATGTCAAAGCGGGTGACGTTGTGTTTGTAGGCTATTGCTACAATCATACCTATCTGGCACCTCAGTATCGCTCATATCCTCAGCATGTATTTATTGCTGCAAGTAACTACAATTCCAGCGGTCAGACCTACAGATATGATGACGGCAGCCTTACAAGAATCCGTTCAACACAGCCGTTCTATGAGCCTCTGAATTATTCCTCGAATCCCTTCAGATTTGCTTACAGACCACCTTCAGGCGGTACAGCATCAGCTGCAACATCTTCAACAAAGGTAAGCATCAGCAGCGCTCAGAAGAGTCTGGTATTCGATGCAACTTATTACAGCAACAAGTACTCCGACCTTAAGGCAGCATACGGCACTGATGCCACAAAGCTCTACAACCATTTCATCACACACGGTGTATATGAGGGTCGTCAGGGCTGCGCAGCTTTCGACGTAAAGACTTACCTTAACAAGTATGACGACCTGCAGAAGGCTTTCGGTAAGGATTACGCAAAGGCTCTCAACCACTATCTGACTCACGGATATAACGAGGGCAGAAGAGCGCCGGCATAATAAAAGTTTATTGTTACAAAAGATATGTACGGAGATAATCCGGTTTAATATCCTGTAAGTGATAAATTCTGAAAAATTAAATGCACAGAATACGGCACGTCTGTATTCTGTGCATTTCTTTTTCTTTTGATTATGATATAATAGGGGAAAAGGTGTGTATCCCTGCAGAACACGATACTCCATTGTTTATGAGAAATGTTACGTAAAGTGTCGCAGATGTGACAGAAGGATTCTTTATTGACATGAACTTATTATGCTACTCTTAAGGTGATAAAATTTTAAGGAGTGGCAAAAATGAAAAAAGGCAGAAAAACAATTTTTTTTGGTGTAGTATTCATGGCAGCGTTTACCTTGTGGACAGTGCTTGTGACAAGTGTGGACGTGACCGGTGCAGGAGTTAACGGTACAGATATAGGACTTTCTTTTTTGAATCTGTGGTTTTTTCAGCTTACAGGGGTCAATCTGACCTTCTACACTATAACCGACTGGCTGGGACTTGTGCCTGTGGCTGTGTGTATAATCTTTGGAGCAACAGGCTTTGTGCAGATGATAAAGCGAAGAAGTCTTTTGAGAGTTGACGTGGATATTCTGATACTTGGTGTGTACTATATCCTTGTGATAGCAGGATATCTTCTGTTTGAAATGTATCCTGTCAATTACCGTCCCATACTTATTAATGGATATATGGAGGCATCTTACCCTTCTTCAACAACCTTACTTGTTTTGTCGGTAATGCCCACCCTTGCAGAGCAGGTAAAGCGCAGAGTAAAGAATTCTCTGTGCAAAAGATTGATAAGGGTGTGTTCCTTTGTGTTTATGGTGGTTATGGTTTCTTTCAGACTTGTGTCAGGAGTACACTGGTTTTCTGATATTGCAGGTGGAGTGCTGCTCAGCACAGGTTTGTACTGTGTGTATAAGGGTGCAGTGACTGTTTGCCTTTCAGATAAATATAAGGGGAGGAAATAATAATGGAATTCTGTGAAAAACTGCGTATGCTCAGAAAAAACAAAGGACTTACACAGGAGGAACTGGCAGAGATTCTGTACGTCTCGCGTACTGCGGTGTCAAAATGGGAGTCAGGCAAGGGTTACCCTGAGATAAATACCCTCAGGAAGTTGGCAGAGTTGTTTCAGGTTACTGTGGATGAGCTTATTTCAAGCGAAAAACTTCTTAATATAGCAGAAAAAGAGAACAAGGCGAATATGCAGAATATGTACTGTCTGCTGTTTTTTCTTGCAGATATCTGCTCTCTTGTACTTATGTTGTTTCCTCTTTATCCCAATCCCGTTGAGGGACATATCTATTGTGTGAATCTCCTCGAGTATGTAAAGGTATCAGCGTTCAATACTCTTGTTTATTGGATTGTTTTTTCTTTGGTTGTTGCAGTGGGGGTTGCAGGTCTTTTGCTGATAAAACTCAAGGTGAAAAAAGGCGTAAAATTCCTGAAAGTTATATCTGTGATACTGAGTATAATTGCGGTACTTTTACTCTGTATATCAAGAGAGGCTTATGCTGCTGCGGTTGCAGTGATGTTGCTTGTTTCAAAAGGTGTAACAATTATAAAGTCCGTAAAGTCAGACAATTGATGTTGTCTGGCTTTTCTTTTTTTATGTGGCTTATGGTAATTGTACTAATTACACATAAAATTAAGGGTTTTTTTGGGCAGGATTTCACTTTAATTTGATGTGGTTTAATGCTATAATATATGATGTGTAACAGTTTAATCTGGGAAAGTGTATATTTACCTTGTTGATGGTACACATTCTCCGGATTGAACCTATCCTGTTTTGAGCAATCTGAGGGAAATAGCATTATTGATGTTTCTGCAGAGATGCTTTTATATATAAATAGCATTTTTCATTCTGGAAGGAGAATCGGCTATGAAAAAATCTAAATTTGGAGTCAGAGTATTGGCTATGGTACTTACCATGATTATGGTTTTATCATTGGTTCCTATGTCAGCGTGGGCCGCAATACATGACATCACAACTGGCTCTTACAGAGGTCTTGTCGGTGTAGATACAACTTCTATCGGCAAGAACGGTGAGATTAACTGGCCTGTTAAAATCTACGATTATCAGAGCGACGGTATGCTGTTTGAATATGCATCCTCCTGGCTTATGGATACAGAAATAAGCGATGAGAGCACTGTTGCTGAGAAGGGCGGCATCCTGTACGGTGGCGGTGAGCCTATGCCTGTTACTAAGATTGGTGTTGACTATACAGGTAATGCTGCATATAAATCTAATGCTTACGCCGGACTTAACGGCATAAAGAACCCTGCTGGAGTAGCCATTGCATCCAACTATACTCTGTCAAAAAGATCCGGTCCTCCCCAGTATCTGAGATTGACTGCAAAGAACTCTGCCGGTACTGACAACTCAGGCAGAGCAAACAATTTCTTTATTGCAGACTTTGCTGTAGACCAGGGTGGTGCGGTAGCAAAAGCAGATGCCAGATATATGGTTATGGCTTACACAGCGCGAGGTCTTGATGTATCAACCACACCTTTTTCTATATTCATAACATCTGACTCCGGCCACACTACATACAAGAGAGGTAATCTTGATAGCTCTTACGGCATTACAAATGGCACAAGTAAGTGGAAATATGTTGTTATCGACCTGCAGAAGGTTCTTTCTTCAAACTGGTCAAGTATCGAGAAGTTTTATGGTCTTGGCATCTCAGTAAAACTGGATTATCTGTCATCCAATACTGACCTTTTATGTTTGTCTCACGTTGCGTTTTTTAATAACGAGGCAGAAGCTGAGCGCTATGGTCAGAAGGCGGTTGCCTTTGACAACAACCCCGGTGAGTATCTGGGTAACCTTACAACACATAAGTGGAATCTGGGTAACAACCTTGCCTTTGGTCTGCTTCTTGGTAATACCGGTGGCGGTAACCCATACTGGACAGGCGGTGCTCCTTCAACAAATTCAGACACATATTATAAGTCCTACAATATCGGTTACAATCCCTATAACACAGCAACCGCACCCTACTGCGGCAACGATTACCGTACAGATTCAAGCGGTAACATCATCGGTGACTCTACAAAGATTTACTACGTAGAGGGCGCAAACTTTGCTCAGAATGCAACTTACAAAGCAAAGTACCCCAAGGACTATACGAATGGATATAATACCGAGGATCTTGAGTTTGACGGATATGACCTGCTGACACACGTTACAAGCGGTCAGATTACTATGGGTCTTCTGGAGGGTGAGCTGGTAAATGGCAGACCTGTCTACAGACAGGAAACCGTTGAGTACGTTGCAAATCTTCTGCGCGGATCTCTGACTATTCCTCAGAAGGCTCCCGACGGAGACTACAACTACAACTTTATTGCAGGTGAAAAAAGTGCTTCTACCTTTGGTACTGATGCAAACGGTAATGCTCTTGACCTTGCACAGGCACTCCGTAATCAGCTGGGTATTACTTTCACATCGGGTTCAAGCAGAGGCTCAACACCTACTCTTGGTACCTACTCAGCTACTGTCAAGAAGGCAAGCAATCTGACAGGTACATTCCTTGATTGTAAGGCTAATATCACATCCTGTATGGATGCAGCTTACTATCTGCTGAATAACCTGTTTGTCACAAACTCCTACAACCAGCTTCAGGACGATTTCCGATACCTTACACTTTCCGGTGCAAAGAGTGGAGATTATCCTGACCAGACAGTTTATGTTTTTGATGCCGGTTTCACAAACGGTGCGCAGAACCTTTCAGGCAATCCTCTGAGCGGCCTTTCTCAGGAAGAATACAAGAAGGTATCCCAGAGTGCTGTAGAGTACAGCGGATACAACAAGGGCGGCGATGGTACTATCGGTCTTGGTCCTGTTGATGCAAAGGACCTGTTCTACTATGCATACAACGAAAGCAAACTGGGCGAAGGTATCACAACCCGTTACCCCTTCCTGCCTGTTGTTGATGCAGAGGGAGATTTTGCAGGAGAGACCGAGAGCTACTACTTCATTGAGGACGGCTATCGCTCCAACTCTGCAGAGTACGATACATACGCAAACAGAAACTTCAACTACGTTCTTGCTTCCAACGGTGAGTTTGTATATCACGAAGAAGACAACCTTTTCTTTGAGTTCGAAGGTGACGATGACGTTTACCTGTTTATCAACGACCAGCTGGTACTTGACCTGGGTGGCGCTCATCCCATCAGCTCTGCATCTCTGAAGGTTAACGACTACGTCAAGTGGGCACAGAATGTGCTTGATAATCCCGCCAATTACACAGAAGCAGAAATCAAACGTGCACGTGCACTTGATATCGAAAACGGCGAAATTGTAAAGTTTGACTTCTTCTATATGGAGCGTCACGGCTACGGTGCAAATATGCGTATTATGACCAATATGCACATCACCGACCCTGATATGCGAATAGAAAAAGAAGCCTTCCAGGGTGCTAAAAAGATTGAGTACGGCGGTATCATTGACGGTGAATATCCCGTTGAGTACAACTTTAATCTTACAAACTCAGGTAACACAAAACTTTACAATCTGAGTTTTGACGATAGCAATATCGGTGTCAGACTTAACCCCACAGACGGTTTGCTTGTTACTGGTGACGACACCGCTACCGATTCTGATGATATTAACGGATATTATGTAACCGACGCCCGAGGCGAGCGGCTTGACCCTCAGGACCTGACGGCTATTGTAAGAGGCTACGAGCCTGTTGATTCAGGTGGCGAGTATCTGCTCGTTGGTGACGAGTATCAGAAGGTAACCGACGGCAGCGGAACTCACAATTACGTTGAGATAACCGTTAACTTTACAAATAATGCCGAAGTTAAAAACTTCCTTAAAACCCTCCAGGGTAACGGACTTGACAATACCACAGTAGATGATGAGCTTACTCAGAAAGGCTCAGGTCTGTGGGTTGACGCTTCCGTAACAATCAAGGGTATATACTATAACCTCACATCAGAACAGAAAGAAGACGGTATGTTTGAGAATGTGGTTTACGTTCAGTCTACCACAAAGTCAGACACATCCAGCCCAGACTGTGAGACTCTGCGAAGCGAGGATAAGCACAGAGTTTATCTGACAGCTATTCCTCTGTTCTATCAGTGGGCAGATCATAACCTGTTCATTCCTTATCAGGCAGTTCTTGACGATGCTACCAGCGAAGCTGGTGTAAAGGGCAGCCTCCTTCACGATTACAAGGCTTTCTTTGATGCGGTAGGCGGAGATATCTCTAAGATTGTTATGAATATCTCTGACTGGGAAGGCAACATAAAGAGTAACGATTACTATGATTACGTTACAAGAGAAAGAAACTCCATTGATAATCTTTTAGGCTTCCGTACTTGTTATCCCACTGTGGGTACTCACGAGTTTTATGTTACAATGAGACTCAATTCCCAGAAGGATATTCCTGTTGCAGACCTTAATAAAGACCAGTATGCAATTGTCAGAATTCTGGTTATTGTAACAGACGTTGAGGACAGCACTTATGTTCTTGACTATGGTCTCAAGACAGAAAATCTGGATTCCAACGGTGAATTGTTCAAGAACGATGAGCTTCTGGGTGCATCAAGCGGTACCGAGGCAAAGCTTATGGGTGTGTCTGACGGTACTCAGAGAGTTCCCTATTACCGCGATCCCACAAAGTACGAGAACTACAACAGAATCACCTTTGCTGAGACTGATTTGGGTGAAGATGGCAAACTGCCCGTAAAGGGTGCCGACGGAAACGTTGACGGTTATTACACAGTTAACCTGAATATCCCCGAAACAGGTAAAAAAATCAGCTACGACAAGTATTCACAGACATATTCACTGACCAATTCAGGTACAGTAACAGTCCACGTTGAGGCTCCTCCTGCATGGGAGACAATGTATCTGTATTATTGGTACGACGACGGTGTTAACAACGTATGGCCCGGTACTCCCATGAACAAGACAAGTACCGGCTCAAGCAGTCTGTCAATTCCCGGTAACGTTCCGCATATTATTATCAGCAACGGTACCAATCAGACAATCAACCTTGATATCAACCCCGGTCAGGAGCTGTGGATTGATATGAGCGACGGTAAGCTTGATTCCAACGGCAGAATCGAGGCAAAACTCTCCTACGGCAGCACAGACGGTGTTGTCCGTGCAAAGGTTCCCGAGAATTGGGGAGAGGTGTATATCTACGCCTGGGACACATTCTATAATGCTCTTGAGGCATGGCCCGGTACAAAGGTTGAGTCCGTAGACGAAAACGGATATTTCACAATGAATATTCCCGGTGATATTACCAACGTTATCGTTAACAACGGTGACGAGAACATCACCGATAACCGTAAGCAGACAGTAGACCTGTCTATTGCAGCAGGAAAAGAAACCTGGATTAATGTTAACGCAGTTCCTGTGGATAATACATCTCAGCCCGAGATGTACACAGCAGTTGCAACACAGTCTCTTGAGAGTGTAATGATGCATGCAACTGTTCCTTACTTCTGGCCTGATGCATATCTGTATTATTGGAACAGCAACGGACGCCCCACAGGTATCCAGTGGCCCGGTCTCAAGATGACCAAGGACTCTGATGGTACCTATTCTCTGGAGGTCCCTGCTGACGTTGAACACGTAATCATCAGCGACGGCGGCTTCAGACAGACTGAAAACCTTGATGTTTCTGCAGGTCTTGAAACCTGGATTAACGTTAACGTTCTTGCAACAGCAGCTACAGTTCAGTCCAATAAACCCGACAGTTGGGAAGAACTTTACTTCTATTTCTACAAAGAGGGCTACGGTGCAGTAGGTGCAGAATGGCCCGGTGTAATGGGATATGACCTTTTCGATACAGGCATGTTCAATGCAAACGTTCCTCCCTATGCTACCCACGTTGTTATCAACAACGGTAAAGAGGGCACGGAAAACATCAAGACCAAGAATCTGGCACTGTGTGCAGATACAGTCAACAGCTTTATTGTTGAAGAAACAGGTCAGCCTACAGTTCTGGTTGCAAATGTTCCCTCCTGGTGGTCTGACGTAAGAGTTTATTGTTACAACTCAGCAACAAGTCAGAATACATCGGAATGGCCCGGTGAATCTGTAACTCCTGACAGCAACGGCACAGTTTCCTTTGTTGTGCCCGATGATTCTATCGACGTAACTCATGTTGTTATCAGCGGTGAGGTTAACGAAAACGGCAACACTGTCAGACGACAGGCTCCCTATGACGGAGGCATCAACCTGTATGAAGGTAAGGTAAACGTCGTTTCAATCACCGATGAATACGGTTATGTAAATTACACTCACGAAGGCGTTGTTCACGCTACATCAAATATCACCAGGATTACTCCTCCCTCCACAACCACAACCGCAGAGGTTACCTACGGTGTGAATGCAGAAGTAGAGGGATTCAGCTTTACTCCCACCGACTTTATGGACAGCGAGTATTCTATCTGGCTTGCAATTTCCGTCCATGAAAATGACGTGAAGCCTACTCCTCTTATGCAGAATATCAACATCGGCAAAGAGGTGCAGATGTTCAAGAAGGTTACAGTTCTTCCTGCTTCTGTTGTTTATTACGAGGATACCTTTGCAGGTATCAATTACGCTGATAAGTCAGAGTCAACCAACGTAATCAACCATTATACATCCGGTACAGGCAGTCTGACACAGAGCGTTAACCAGAATCAGCAGTACGGAAGCGACAATACCTATCAGGGCTCTGACAACAGTGAGATTACCGGTGGTTCTCTGACTGACGTTTATGTCCACGACCAGAACAAGTTTGCAACCTTTACCTTCTCAGGTACAGGCTTTGAGCTTATCGGTCATACACACGCAATTGACTCCGGTGTTGCCATGGCTACCATCTACGACGCAGATGGCAATATGGTCAAGAGAGTTCCCGTAATTACAGAGTTTGACCACGGCGCCGATGAGGGTACAGAATCCATCGTATCCGTTCCCATTATCCGTGTTTCAGGTCTTGCTTTCGGTAAATACACAGTTGAACTTTCAGGTATACCTGTGTTTGACTTTGACAACTGGACCGATACATCCCAGTTACCACCCGTTGCAAATTCTTATCTCTGTATAGACGGTGTGCGTATATATCAGCCTATTGCTACTGACGGCGTAAACGGCTCTCACGATGCATATATCGAGAAAGAGAACGGCGCAACCTTTACGGAGGTAAGAGACCTTATTGCAGACAACAAGGCTTTTACAGTCAGATATACTGACGAGGACGGTCTCTCTGTATCCGGTGGCATAAATACATGGATTGAGAACAGAAACAACGTTCTTCCCAGCGACCACCTTATCAAGTGGACAGGCAAGACGGTAAACAGCGTTGAGGACTATCTGATTGCAGGTCCCAACAACGAGGTATACCTCCTTGAATCTGCAAAGGAAGAGAATTCTGCTATTGCCTTCTACGTAACTGAGACAGAGGAAAAGACTGTCCGTGATATGCAGATTGCAGTTCACGCAATTGACTATGCAAGCTATATGGGCTTACCTGGCACAGGTAAACTGCACGCACAGATTCAGTATGGTGCTATCCATCCTGAAACAGGTGAGTTTGTGTGGAAGAATCTTGCAACAGTTGTTTCTTCTGCGGAGCAGTATTACACAATCCCCTACACAGAGTGTCCCTTTGACGAGGTCAACAACAGATATCAGGTTGTACTGAGAATTGCTGATACGGATATTACAGGTATGGCATCCTTTACAACTCTCAAGTATAACGGTATCGACCTTGCTCAGCTGAACCTTTCACAGGGTGACATCGTTTACGACGAGCTTCACAATGATATTCTGGATAAAGACGGTAACAGCCTTGACTCCTCCAAGTTCATCGACTTTGTCACAATGAGTCAGCAGATGTCCTCCTATGCCGTTTATGCTGCAGGGGCAAAGGCAATCAAGGGCGTGGACGTATGCACTCCCTTCTCAGTTCTTGTTGACCAGAATTCCAATAAGAACTTCACAACCAACGGACTTGTATGGCAGTGGACAGATGAGGCAAGACTCTATATCATCAGCGATACAGAGCCCTCAGAAGCACTTCTCGATACAGTAAACCTTGCAAGAATCCAGTTCGCAGCAGACGGCTACGATATGCCTGTTGTTTGGGGACCCGAGGCTTCAGCAACGAATACGGATATCCAGATAACAAAGACAGACCAGTATGCTGAAGAGCAGTACAGACTGGGTTATTCAACCGCCGCATCCGTACGTTCAGGCGGAGAAAGAGGTATCCTCTATGGTCTTAATATGATGCTCAAGACCTTGCGATATGCTAAGACCTATGCTGCAGAAAACACAAGCGCAGGTTATACACCCAATGCAATCAACGGTTGTGTACTTGTAGATACTCCCGATACCAAGGAGCGTACTGTACACCTTGATATGGGCAGAAAGTATTTCACCAAGAACTGGATTATCAACTATATCCGCGAGATGTCCTGGATGGGTTATAACGCTCTGGAACTTCACTTCTCTGAGGATGGCGGTTTCCGCATTGACTTCTGGGATAACAAGACAGACTTTACAAGCCCCACAGGCAACGACTTCTCCTGGGTATGCGGCGGACAGAAGCCTTCCTTCAACCATCAGACAGATGATTCAGGCTACAAATACGGACAGTACCTGTCATCTGCAGAGGTCAAGGAAATCTGTGAGGTAGCAAAGCAGTATCACGTTGAGATTATTCCTTCCTTCGATACTCCTGCACACGTAGACTGGATTACAACCGCATACAAGGAAAAAGGCGAAAGCACATTCTACTATAATGGTACCGAGTACACTCTGCCTTCAATTATCAACTACCGCGGCAGCTACAGTGAGGAAAATTCCAAGTGTCTGAACCTTGGTGATGCAAATGTCAAGCGATTTGCGTTTGCAATGTATACAGATATTGCTGCATTCTTCAAGGAGTATGCAGGTTCTACAAAGTTCAATATCTGTGGTGACGAGGTTCTGCTTTCTGACAAGGTAACAGACGGCTGGGATTACGCAGACTTTACAGACTACGTAAACAACCTTTACACAATTCTCAGCGGTCAGGGTTACAAGGTAAGAATGTACAACGACTTTGCTGACAGACAGGATTACATCAGCAAGGCATCAAGAACCCCTGCTGCTATCAACAGCAATATTGAGATTATCTTCTGGGATGGTCCCGACAGCTCCTCTGCAGCAATCAAACCTGCATCACATTGGGTATCTGCAGGCAGAAATATCTACAGCGGCGACCAGTACTGGACTTACTACGTTCTTCACAGAATGGATAATCCCGACAGCGAGACATGGCTCCAGCAGAACGGCTTCTGGAATATGGATACACGTAACCCCAACTGCACAGTAATGTGCTACACACATAACGACGAAGCTTCTGTTTATAACGAGTGGAATCCCACAAATCTTTATGACTACGGCAAGACAGCGTATACCTACTCAGGCTCACAGCTTGCAGGCGGATACTTTATGATCTGGTGTAATTACGCGGCTCTCAATACAGAGGTTGAGATGTGGGACGGTGTAAGAGATCCCTACGATTCAACTCAGTTCTACAGCCTCCGTGACCGTATGTGGTCAAACAGCATCAAGCAGTGGAACCACGATATCAACAGCACGGCAACCTTTGCAACTTACGAGAATCTGCGTGATTACTTCGGCGACTTCCCCGGCCTTGATACAAGCGCGGGCGGTTGCTCCAAACCTGCTCTTCTTGAGGGAGTGGGCGAGGGCGCACAGCCTGTAGTACCCACATATAAAGTAGAGTTCAAGGACTATGACGGTACAGTTCTTTCAACACAGGAGGTTGAAGAGGGCAAAGCAGCCGTTGCTCCTGCTGATCCCAAGAGATCGGATGACGAGAATTATACCTACACCTTTGCAGGTTGGGATAAGGACTTTACAAACATTACTTCTGACCTTACAGTAACTGCAACATACACAGAAAAAGCAATTATCAAGGGAACTGCAAGACTTGAGTTTGCTCTTACAGGCGGTTCAAACGTTACAATGAGTGTTGATGATGGTGCCGCAAGACCTATGGGAACATATTATGTCAACGAGACTATTTTCCACGGCTCAAAGATAACTCTCACAGCCACTGCTGCAGAAGGTAAGAGGTTTATGGGATGGCTCAACGGTATCACAGGTTCACTCCTGACAACAGATGAGTCCTATACCTTCTATACAAGCGGTAACGACGTTCTCCTTGCAGTGTATGAGAACGAGATTGCAGGTGCCAATATGGTTACCTTCAAGAATGACAAGACAAAGCAGATCATCGACGTAATGTATTACAGCGCAACCGATGAGATTGTATTCCCCGATGCTCCTACTTGTCTCGGATATGAATTTACAGGCTGGAATCTTACAGAAGCTGAGATTCAGGCAAAACTTGCACAGGGCAAGGCTGTAACAGTTCTGCCTTTGTGGGAGGTAAAGGATAAGTTCGTATCCGTTGATGTAACAGGCGGCGAGATCATCAAGTACGCATATACCAACGACGCAGGTGAGTACGTTGCATACAAGGCAATCACAGTCGATGCATACTCTGCATCTGCAGGTATGATGTTCTCACATTGGGAGGACGGCAACGGTCAGATTGTAAGCTACGAAAAGACCTACAAGTTCTATCCCTGCGAGGATACACAGCTTACAGCAGTATGTGTATCAAAGAACGGTCTCAGTGTTGAGATAACCGATAAATTTACTCCCGAGGAATCTGCACAGGAGACAAAGACAGTTTACTTTGTCAATAACTGGAACTGGACCAACGTTTCTGTTCACTATTGGGGTGCTCAGTCAACACAGTGGCCCGGTGCATCAATGACTCTCCTTGATGAGAAGTCTGCAGACGGATATGACGTTTACTCCTGCGTTCTTCCTGCAGGAACAACAGGAATCATCTTCAATGGTACAAAGGCTGATAATTCAGGTACAGACAAGACTCCTGATATCACTACCTTTGCAGACGGTGACAGATTCAGAATGGCTTGGAACAACGGCAATCAGGCGGTTCTTGATGAGGCAAAGACAATTTATGTAAGCGTTCCCAACAATGCTACAGACAAGGTGTTCGGCGCTTATGTATGGAACTCTGCAAACGAGAGCGGATGGATTGAGTTTACCGATAAACTGTCAGACAATCTTTACAAGCTTACTATCCCCGCAAACTTCACAAATGTTATCTTTGCAAGTCTTGCAGACAGCGAAAAGGATGCGGATTGGTCAAATGTAAGTACACAGTCCGTTGACCTTACCCTCACAGGAGAGGATAACTATTATCATATGCTTTGTGACCTTGATAACGGCAAGTACACAGGTCAGTGGAGCAAGATGACAAAGGTTTACTTCAGAAACAATAAGAACTGGAGTAATATCAGAGTTGATTACACCACTGCTCTCGGTACAAGCGCAGATGCTACAACAGAGAGTATCTTTGTTGATATGGAAACAGGTGTTGACAATCTCTTTGCATTTCTTGTTCCTCAGAACATCAAGTCAATCGCATTTGCAAACTCTGATAACGAAAAGGGTACAGCTTATGCCTTTGCAGTTACAGATGTTGACGAGCTTGAGAATTCTATCTTCTCACTTGTTACAGGCGGTTCTGCATCAATTGATTATCAGGTGCTCACAAACCTGTACGTAGATACAAACAAAGCAGACGAGAACACAATCGTGTACTCCTGGAGCGTTCCCGAGGGTTCAGACTACACCTTCGTAAATGCAGGTCTGCTTCTTGTAGAAGATGCCTATTACGTTGAGTCAGGCTTCAATACAACAACTCTTAACTCCAATATCATCACCTTTACTCCCGCAAAGAAGTACCAGACAGAGACAGGTGTTCATTCACTTACTCACAAGGTAGCAAGTGACAGCAACTGGAAGGTTAAGGTGTTTGTTCAGTACAGAGACGAAGCAGGCGTTCTCCGTACAGCATATTCCGATACAGTAACAGCAAAGCGATAATCACCTTGGATTATCCTGTGAAATAACAGTATCAGAAGAATATAAAACAAAAAGGGACTGAATCCTTAATCGGATTCAGTCCCTTTTATATTGTGTCTTGTTACCAGGTTGCAACGTTGTAGTTGTTGCCGTTCTTTGCGTCCATAGCGTAGTATCTTACTTTTCCGCCTTTGTGGGAGATATCCACGGTCTGGCTGGAGCCGTTTGTGAAGATAATCTTATTTGCTCCGTCGGGTACTGTAAATGTATACAGAGTCTGTCCGTATTCGTTGGTACCTGACTTCTGCATAGCAACACCCGGCCAGCTTGTCATACTTGAGTTTGAATCGGACCAGTAATAGCAACTGATTGTACCGCTCCAGTTAAGAGAGTTTGTGAAGGTAACCTTGTTGACTGTAACCTGAGGAGTTATGGGTTTTTCTGTAGGAATCTCAGGTTCTGTGGGGGTTGTTGCGGGAGCATCTGTGGGGGGTTGCGGATTTGTAGGAACAAAGGTGTGGTTTTCGATAATATCATCTTTTTCAGATGTTATCTGTGTATTGAAGCTTGTACGGATGATTTCTTCGCCCACGTTGTCTGTGTCCTTGATTTCGGCAAGGTACTTCTGAATTCTGGTGGCGTCGGTAATGTCGAGGCTGTTGTCTTTGTCAGTATCGGCGGTTGTATCGGCGGTGCAGGATGCCTTACTCATGGCGAAAAGAACAAAGCTCAGGTTGACGAATATGGTAAAGAGGCAACGGAAAAGACAATTTCCGGGGCTGTTTCTGCTCTCAGGTAATATGATACTTGTATAAATATAATATAAAGTAATAAGAAGTAAAAAGGCCGCAGTGGTAAAATTGCGGCCTTTTTATTACTTTGATATAGCTTTCAGAATTTTTGTTAATGAGCGGAGGATGTTTCCGCAACACAACAGATTATTAAGCAGCGGACACAACTGGGCAAAGTTTTCAAACAGTACGGGCAGTTCTGCTTTTAACACCTGTGAACCACTCAGGGGTTTGTCAGACTCCGTAGCAGTTTTGATGTGCTGAGCAAAGCTGAACATATCATCAAGGATGCTATACTTTTTGTTAGCGTTGTCAGCGTGTAACTCGGAGATGCCTTTATAGAAAGTTTCAATCTCATCAGGATTGTTTCTGAAGGCATTAAGTATAAGTTCGTTGAAATTGCTGTTGTTTGCAGTTGCCATACTTACAGCAAGTTTAAGCGCCAACTCCATACACTCAATTTGTGTGTCATGCTCAAGAATCTTTTCCTCATGTCTGTATACCATACTTTCAATTTGTTTGAGGTGTGTGGTAACAGAGTCGTCATCAAAAGAGATTCCTTGATAGCGGATTACTGTATCGGGAGAGGGTAACTTCTTGTTTACCTCATATAATCTTGCCATATATTTTCTCAGAATATCAATCTGATGGGGAGAGTAAAGGTAGAAAATCTCCAGGGGACAGCAGGGGGCTTTTTCGTCAAGGTTCAGTATTTGTATGCAACCGGATGTTATCAGGCGCGGCTCATCATCTTCGTGAGAAAACATAGAGTGCAATAGCATGGAAACACTTCTGAAAGCGAGAAGTTTCTGATAGTATTGGCTGTCAGTGCCGGTGATAATATCAAGCATCTTCCGGAAGAAGAAAGGTACCTTGTTGTTTTCAAACAGATTTTCAGAAACCCATCTGATGTCCTTATTGATTCGGTTTTCTCTGAACTGGAGCAGATATTCTTTGTAATAAAAACCGTTGATGTCATCTGATTGTGCGATTACTTCCAACAGCTTTTCCTCATTGAATCTGTTAGTGATGTCATCGTAATAGGCTTCATAGAAATTACAGATATCTTCTGTCAGCCATACTGCCTCATCAGGAAGTGCTTTGGGTGCAAATATAGCCCTCATTATCTCGAACAACTTTGTTCTGTAACTGTTTCTTTCTGAGGATAATGCTCGATACAACCCCATCAGCAACAGAACACTTGATTTTTCTCTGGTGTCAAGGTCCTCTATTACAGAACATAAAAGGTCGGACGCGTCAGAATTAAGTCCGACACACTGCATTATTATAACCAGAACCTGTGAGATAAGTCTGCTGTCGTTGCTTTTGCGGTTGTATTTGTAGTATATATTTATCAGAGTACGCAGACTCTCAATCCAGTTGAGAGATGTGTCTGTAGGAACATAGAAATCTTCTGCTTCTTCCATTATGATGTTTCTGAAATCAGCAGGACGAAGCTGCTCAAGTTCATTTTCCGTTAGTTCAAAAACGCGGTTTGCTCTGCTTTGGAAATAGGGAATATACTTGATTGTAAGTTCAGATATATAATCAGAGGAGACCTTCTGAATAACGCTGTTCTTGTATGGTTCAGGGTGTATTATATTTTCCTTTTTGTTTGCAAGGTCAGCCAGAGCAGGTATACCATATTGTGTCAACAGAGATATGTACTCATTATCAATATTGAATCTGCCGGGTAACAGAACACCAATGTTTTGCTGAGAGTTTTGTTGCAATAAGGTGGTTTTATCTGTGGGATAAGAATTCCATACATAGGTCTGGATTGCAGCATTACTGGCGAACTCAAAGATACTATCATCCTCAGTTGCCAGATTGTGAAACTTTTCGGCAATTTCTGCAACTGTACGGTTTCCTTCCATGGAAGATAAAGTGTTATCCCACCACAAGCGGGTTTCTTTATCAAAATAAGGCAGTAATAGTTCATTTATGGGAATTATTACTCCAAAGAATTTGTAATTATGTAAAGTACGCAATATGTTTATGGCAGTATTGCTTTTGTTAAAAACCGAATCTAAAAAGGTATCTTCAGAAACACCGAGGTGTTTCAAAAAGAAACTCATTTCCCTAAACAGAGCGCTTTGCTTAATTTCTTTGTAAATATTCAATGCTTGTACCCCCGATGTTTATAGTGTTAACCGATGTAAACTATTGTTGAAATTGGCAGCTTTTCTTTGTAGAATGATTATAGCATACATAATCGCAATGTTCAATCAATCTGAATTCTTTCTGTCAAACAGATGTGGGGAACTTTGTATTGAAAGAATATAAAAATAATATTATTTTTTGTAACGTTTTTTGTATTTCCTTATCTTATGTGTGAAAGGGCGGTGATAATGTGGCGGATTTTGAAAAACTTTTTGAAGATAACCGAGGGTTTGTTTTTAAGTTTCTTCTGAAACTTTGCGGTAATCAAGCACTATCTGAGGAACTTACTCAGGAAACTTTTTACAGAGCATATATAAATATATCAAGTCTCAAAAACGAAGAAAAGGCTTCTGTGTGGCTGTGTAGTATAGCAAAGAATACCTATTTTGCTTGGTATAATGAGCAGAGAAAATTTGAACCTTTGGAGTGTGAGGGAGAGGCTGAAAGTCCCTTTGATACAGAAGAACTTCTTGAGAATAAGGAACTTGCCAAAGAAGCATTAAAGATTTTGCACAGTCTGGAAGAACCCTATAAAGAGGTTTTTATGCTTTCGGTTTTTGCAGGTCTTTCTCTCAAAGAAATCAGCGCTCTTTTCGGTAAAAGTGAAAGTTGGGCAAGAGTCACATTTTATCGCGCAAAACTTAAAATTTCAGAAAAGTTGAGGTAAGAAATATGGATTGTAATGTTATTATGGATTTGCTCCCTCTTTATATAGACGATTGCTGTTCTGAAGAGAGCAAAGCACTTGTGGAAACTCACCTAGGAAATTGCAGAAAATGTAAACAGATTTATATGGATATGAAAGCAGCGGACTCGGATGATATGATAAAAGTATCACCGCCTACAAATATAGGCAGAATAAATCAGTTCAAGGCTTCACTTTTTCAATCGGTAATTCTGTTTCTCTCCTTTTTAGCAATTGTTATTGGTGTTACCCTTGAGGCGAGAACTCCTGTGGGTACAGGTAATGGTAACTGGGCATATATGCTCATTGTTCCTGCTACGGCATTTATGTTATCTCTTGCAAACTGGTATTTTGTAAGGCTTTATAAGAACAGAGCGGTATTCTCAAACTGTTCTCTTTTGGTGACAGCAGGTTTCAGCATCTGTGGCTTTGTATGGGCGGTGTTTCACTATGGTAGCCTTGCATCCTGTTATCAGTATCTTGGTGTAGGAATTGTGGTGTCTGTGGTGCTGTGTGTTGCATCAAAGCTCTTGTCTTCTGCATATGCAAAGATAATCGGAAAGGAATGATTTTTTAAGGAGATACTATCTTGTTTGCTACTATACTGAACGTATTGAGTGATTGGAGAGGAGTTAATGAAGAAACTGACTGTTTTTTCGGTGATAAACGGCTTTGTAAGCGCCTTCGTCTTTTCGCTTATGAGTGATTATCTTGTGTCGGAAAGATTCTATGAAAACCAGTTGTCTGCTGAAGTGTTTGTGATGAATATTGTTCTGTTGGCGGTGCTTTGTTCAACAGGCTATATATTTGCTGTCAGAAAACAGCCTGTTGTGAGAATATGGGGCGCTCTGGGAATAGAAGCAGCAGCTTTTGTTATGTTTGTCTTTGTGGATTTTATACTGCTGATTTCAGGACTTGGAATTCACTTTTTCAAGGTGATACCTGATGATAATCCCGCAGCAGGACTTCCGTTGATATTTGCCTGGATGATTTTTATGGCTACAGGTCTTGTTGTTCATATAATTACAGGTGTGGTTTTCACAATAATATCAGCAATAAAAAACAGAAGCAGAACAGATACTGACCAATCTTTCAGTGTGTAAAGTCGGCTGTACCGCTGATGAAGAAAGGCACACCCATAACTCTCAAATTAACTATACCGAATTATGTGGCGATAAACTATAAATTCGTAATACACAAAAGATAACCCCCTTGCAGACAAAGGCAGAGGGGGTTATTTTGAGCTGAATTAGAAGTAAACCTTTGAGGAACTTCTGGAGAACAACAGGGCTTGATACGGCAGAATATAAAAAAGAAATGCAACAAAGCAGAGCGTAGCCTTTGCCTTGTTGCATTTTTTGTTACAGGGGAGGGATTAATTTTTGTTTGGGTAGTTTACAAAGTCAAACCAGAATCGGACACCTTTTTCTGTGTTGTCGAATCCACAGCGGGTATGCTCTATTAGGGATATCTCCTTGACAATATAAAGTCCCAGACCGCTGTTTTCTTTGCCGCTTGGTGAGGTTGTGAATGTTTCTGTCCAGATTTTATCCTCCATTTCTTCGGGTATATGTTTGCCTGTGTTCTCAACAGATAAGCGTATTGCACCGTCTGCTTCTTTCAGAGATACTACGATTGCAGATTTTTTAACAGCATTCTGAACCGCATTGGCAAGGTAGTTTCTGAATACAAACTCCATATATTTTCTGATTGTGTTTAATTGAAGATTGGGGGTGATGTCTGTTATCAACTCCAGTTCACAGGACTTTATATAGGCGCTGTTATTGTTGCAAAGCTCTGTGATTATATCACTTGCATTTATGTGCTGTGACTCTTTGTATTCTATACGGCGTTCGTCCACCGTCATCTGCAGAACCTCGCTTATCATATGGCTCATCTTGCTGATTTCTTCCATAGCAGATTCGTAATAATAGTCTTTTTTCTCCTGTTCATCGCAGGTGCGGATCATTTCAACCTGGCTGGAAATAACAGCAAGAGGAGTTTTCAGGTCGTGAGTAATATTACGCAGCAATGTACGCCGCAACTCTTCGTGTTCTGCCATATACCGATAATCTTCACGGAGAACAAAGTTATAGTTTTCCAGACTATTGATATTGTCCTGAATAGTGTCTGCCATCTTGTTTATGCTGAGAGCAAGGTCGCCGATTTCGTTTTTGCGGATTCTGCCCTGATAGCGGACAGAAAGGTTATTCTCTGATATATCTTTTGCAACCTTTGTTACCTCTCTGACTGCCTTTACCGATGGAGAGATTGCAAGGAATAATATCACAGAACAGATAATAACATAACCTGCAACCACATAACTTAATATTTTATTGGATAAAGAAAAGACCTTGCCCACGCCGCTTAAGTTGTTTTTGATGTTGATGTAATATGTCTTTCCCTCTATGGTGCAGGAGGTATACAGTCTTATGGCTGATTCATCGTCAATTTTTGCGTAGGCAGGAGTTGAGGTTTCGCTGAATTGTTCCAGCTTATCTCCGAAAAGTCTTAAGAGGAACTTTTTGTTGTTGCCCATTTCCAGAGATGTGAATACAGGGTTGAAATCTTCGTCAAATACATAAACTCTGTATGCTACATTTGAGTTGTCAAAAAACTCCTTGAGTGCTTCTCCCTCAAAAGGCTCAACTGCCTTAAGCCTCTGAGAAAAATCGGCAACATAACGTGCCTCTTGTTTTATGTACATTCTGGGTTGCAGATAAAAATAGATTGGTGCCATAATACCTGCCAGTAATGAAATTGACAGGACAATGACTGTGATAAGTCTGACTGTAAGTTTATTCTTCATCATTTACCTCAAATTTATATCCTATTCCATAGACGGACACAATGTAGTTGCTGTGTCCGTTCAGCTTTTTACGGAGTTGTTTTACAATGGTATCAACAGTACGCAAATCACCAAAGTAGCTGTTGCCCCATACTCGGTCAAGGATTGTATCGCGGCTCATAACAATTTGTTCGTTGTTGATAAAAAACAGAAGAAGGTCGTATTCTCTGGGGGTAGTGCTTATGAGAACTCCGTCAAGATAAACCTTGCGTTGGGCGGTGTTCAGTTTTAAAGCACCCTTTGTAAGATATGCACTGGATTTCTCGGAGTATCTGCGGCGTGTGAGAAGAACGGTGATGTGTTCTTTCAATACACTTAGTAGGCAAAGGTATCGGCACAAAATGTATGAACGCTTTGAAGAATTTTCTGTATAAAAAAGGCATCACCCGTTTTGATACCGACACAGCTCTCAATAATAAAGTAGCACAGCATTATTACGAGAAAAACTGCTTTACTCGTGAAGGGATAACAAAGAGTTATTTCAAAAACTGAATTTGCAGGATATAAAAGTTAATAGCTATAATAGTAAATGCAACATTGCAGAAGTAGTCACTTGCAATGTTGCATTTTTTGTTCTCTCTTTGGGAGAACACCAGCATAAGTAAAAGAAGTACACCTCTTAACAACACCGCTGTTGAAGCGGAAGATATTGAACAAAAAAGACTGCACTCACTCCGCCACCTCCTCGCCGGAGGCGGCCCCATTTTGTCGGCATTGCCGACATTTCCCCCGCCCGACGGGGGAATAACCTTCGCAACCAACCTTGTGAACGGTGTTAAGCAACCAGATGGTGGGGTAAAGTGCCTCACACCAAGACAGGCAGGTGACCTTCTCGGACACAGTACCTCACAGATAACGGAAATGTATTATGTGAAAAGAGATAACTCAAGGCTTATTGGGATAACGGATAACATTGAACTGTAAAATTACATTATTCAAAAACCTCAGCAGATTTTTTTACTGCTGAGGTTTTTCTTATCTTATTATGGTTTATTAAGATAGAATTATCTTTAAAAATATTGACACGGATTTTAGTAACATATAGAATGATAAGTGTAATAATGGGTAATCTTGGTGCGTGGCAGATCTCTTTGTTTTTGAAAGTCAAAATGTCGCCGTAAGGTGTTGCTCATGTTCTGAATTCCCAAGGGCTTTTAATAAGCGTTTACTCCCCCTTTTTTAAAAACTTTTGCCCTTGTTTACATACAAAGCTTATATAAACTTAAAGGAGGAATTTTAGTGAAAACAACAGCGAAAAAAGTCCTTAGTTTTTTTCTTACGGTTTGCGTATTGATCACCATGCTTTCTGTATCTATCGTAACTGCTTTTGCAATGCAGATTTATGTGAAAACTGTTGACGGAAAAACTATTACTCTTCAGGTTGAGCCTAACGACTCAATTGATGCAGTTAAGGCAAAAGTTTATGAGAGAGAGGGCATTCATCCCGAACATCAGATATTACTGCTTGCCGATAAGCGACTTGAAGAAGGTAAAACTTTAAGTGACTATAATATCATGAAAGAAACAACAATGCAACTTGTTGTTAACGAGTGTCGTTACACAGAGGGTGTTTGCACAGTTTGCGGTGGCTTCGAGCCTGCAACAGATGAGAACGAAGACGGCGTTTATGAAATCGGCAATGCAGGTCAGCTTTACTGGTTTGCAGATAAGGTAAATAATGATAACGCAAACTACGGCTCAGCAAATGCTATCCTTACATCAGACATCGTTGTAAACGAAGGTGTTATGACTTCTGAGTCAACAGATGCAAGAGTATGGACACCTATCGGTGATTCTACAAATAGTTACTCAGGCAAATTTGAGGGTAACAGTAAAACTGTTTCAGGTCTTTATTTTAAAAACAGTGAAGTAGGCAATGTTGGTCTGTTTGGATGTATTAACGGAGGCACAGTTAATAATCTCGGTGTTATCAATTCGTACCTTGAAGGTTATTATAATGTTGGTGGCGTTGTTGCTGAAAATATAAACGGCTCAATTAGCAAATGTTATAACACAAGTGAAATCATTGGTTCGAGTGGTGTTGGCGGTGTAGTTGGTCGTATCTCTGGCGGTTCTATTACAAATTGCTACAATGCTGGAAAAGCTGCAGCCATTAATTTGTATGCCGGCGGTGTGGTTGGTATTTGTGAAGACGGTACAATCACAAACTGCTTTAATGCAAGCGAAACTGTTATGAGTCATTACTATTCTGGCGCTGTTATTGGCTTTTTCGGTTCAGGAACTGTTACTGATTGTTATTACTTGAAAACACCTTATGACATAGGAATTGGCAATAATACTGCAGATACAGCAGGCTCTACCGAGGCAAAAACTTTAGAACAGTTCAAGAGCGGCGAGGTTGCTTACCTCTTACAGGGTACTCAGGAAGAAGAAATCTGGGGTCAGAAAATCGGCACAGATGAGTTTCCCTCTCTTGGTGGTGACAAGGTTTATTATGGTTACCTCACTTGTGATGACGCAGACAATACTATGGGTTACACAAACACAGTGACATCAGAAGAAGCTAAGCCCGGCCACAACTTCGTAAACGGCGTTTGCACAGCCTGCGACAAGGTTTGCGGACACACAGGTGGCACAGCAACCTGTAATAAAAAAGCAGTTTGCGATGATTGCGGTTTGGAGTACGGCAGCTTTGACTCGGACAATCACGAAGGCGAGCGTACCCCTGAATTTACATTCGATACTCCATACGAAACCGAGGATTCCAAGGAGTGCTATGTAGAGCTTAACTTAATCTGTGAAGACTGCGGTGAATGTGCAGGGTCCACAAGCGGCTATGCAAAACTCACCGAATCCGCAGAGGGCACAGATTGCTTGAATCCCGGATACGAGCTTTACGAAGTAACCTTTGATATTGATGGTGTTGAGTACACAGGTACAAATAAGGTTACTGTTAAGAGCGACAACCACATAGGTGAGATTGTAAACGGCTTCTGCTCAGAGTGCGGAGGTTTTGAGCCTGCAAAGTACAACGAGGAAACAGGCGTTTACGAAATAGAAAACGCAGGCCAGCTTTATTGGTTTGCAGATTATATTAACAATGTAAGTAACGACGCATACGCTAAACTTACAGCAGACATTGTTGTTAACGAAACTCTTGACGAGAATCCCAGAGTATGGACACCTATAATGGATTTCTATGGCAACTTTGACGGCAATTGTCATACAGTTTCAGGTCTTTATGTTAAGTCTGAAGAAGATCAAATCGGTATGTTCGGCGGTGGCTATTACAGCTACGGCACCATTGAAAATCTGGGACTTATCAACAGTTATTTCGAAGGCAATGACAATGTAGGCGGTATCGCAGGTTATCATGCAGGAACAATAAAAAACTGCTATGTTACTGATACGGTTACTGTTGTTGGCAACAATATCACAGGTACACTGGTAGGTAATAATGCGGGCACAGTTTCTAACTGCTATGCTTATGCTTCCACATTGGTCGGCTCATACCACAGCAGTTATGCAACTGTTGAAAACTGCTATTACCTTGCTGACACAGACGACGGCAAAGGCGGTAAAACTGCTGAGCAGTTTAATAGCGGCGAGGTGGCTTACCTCTTGCAGTCAGGCGTTGTAGGCGAAGATATCTATGATGACGACTGGAATGTTATAGATACAATTCTCCCTGAAATCTGGGGTCAGAAAATCGGCGAGGACACTTACCCCGTATTCGGCGGTAACAAGGTTTATACAGTAAATAAATGTAATGACGAAGTTGTAGGCTACAGCAACACAGAGGGTGAAATCCTTGACCACGACTTCGAAAACGGCTTCTGTACAGTTTGTGATGGCTTTGAGCCTGCAACACTTAACGAAGACGGTGTTTATGAAATCGCAAACGCAGGTCAGCTTTACTGGTTTGCAGAATATGTAAACGCAGGTAACACATCTGCAAATGCTATCCTTACAGCAGATATCGTTGTAAACGAAGGCGTAATGACAGCAGAATCCGAGGGTGCAAGAGCTTGGACAACTATTGGTAATTATGATTATCAATATACAGGCACATTTGACGGTAACAACCATACAGTTTCAGGCCTTTACTTTAATAACAGTGAAGCACAATATGTGGGCTTGTTCGGCTACATTGGTGAAAACAGTGAAGTTAAAAACACAGGTGTTATAAACTCATACATCAAGGGAAACAGCTCTGTTGGCGGTGTGGTTGGTTATAATAATGTAGGCACAATGACAAACTGTTACAACACAGGCAGTAGTATCCTTGGTGTTGATTATGTTGGCGGTGTGGTTGGTTTTAACAAAGGCACAATCACAAACTGCTACAACACAAGTGATGTTAGTGGTGAATATAGTGCCGGTGGCTTTGTTGGCAGAAACATCGGTTCAATCGCTAACTGCTATAATACAGGAAACGTCACAGGCGATAATGTTGGCGGTATTGTTTATGATAACTACGGCACAATCACAAACTGCTATAACTCAGGCAAAATAAACGGCAGTGTTGATACCCAAAACGGTATTGCGTGTTTCGGTAATGAGTCTAACAGAAAACACGGCATGTTTACACAGTGCTATTATATTGGTGATTCCGATGATGATTCAATCGACGGCACAACTGCTATGAATACAGAGCAGTTTAAGAGCGGCGAGGTTGCTTACCTTTTGGGTGATGCCTTCGGTCAGAAAATCGGCACAGATACTTACCCTGTTCTGAGTGGTGACAAGGTTTACTATGTAACCAACTGTAAGAGTGAGAACATTTACAGCAACACAAATGAAAATGATCAGCATAACGTTGTTGATGATTCTTGTACAAACTGCGGACTTTCAAGCTCAACTGTAATGGAAATAAAATTGCTTAAACTTGCTATTAAGAGAGCGAACGAAATAGCAGACGAGAACAATGTTCTGGAATCCAAAAAAGAACCGCTGGATGATATTTACCAAGATCTTCTGGCAGTAGGAAAGCAGGAGGAATCAAGCCAATTATCAAGGTTAGCTTTGGTAAAAATGGAGTTGACAGCATACAATAATAAACTTCAAGCAGGTATTGCTGACGGTACTTGGGTCAAGGCAGATTATACCGAGATTGATGCTGCAGTTGCAGAGATAGAGTCAAGTGGTGCAGCAACAGATAAAATGAGTGCAAAACTTGATGAAATCAAATCAGAACTTTCAGTTATGAAGGAAAGTTCCGAAACCTCAAAGGCAGATGTGGATGTGTTGATGAAAGAGGTAGAGACACTCAAAGACTGTGTCAGCGGAAATCATATTTTTGAAAATGGTAAATGCACAATCTGTGGTGCGGAAGAACATGTCGACAAACTCGCAGGTTACACCATAAGTCTCGGCGACAAGATTGCTGTAAACTATTATATGAGCCTTACAGACAAGACTCTTAATGACGCAAATGCAAAGATGGTATTCACAGTTCCCGACACAGGTTCAACTTATACCCTCGAAATTCCTGTAAGCGAAGCAGTAAAGTCAGGGGACTACTATGTGTTTACCTGCGAGGTTGCAGCTAAGGAAATGACTTCTGTAATCGAAGCAAAGCTTGTTACAAGCGAGTCTGAACTTGTGCTTGAGGACTACTCGGTACAGAAGTACGCAGAGTATATCCTTGCAAAGGCTGAGGAAGCCAACAACCTTACTGGTGGCGGTGTGGCTGGCGGTATTGCAGGCGGCGACGGAGCAAGTAATCTTCTTACTCCTGAGATGTTGTCTTATGTTAAGGCTGCTCCTCTTGTAAAGTCAATGCTCAACTACGGCACAGAGGCTCAGCTTTACTTTGACTACAACACAGATAATCTTGCAAATGATACAGAGTATATGACCGCTGAAGAGAAGATTACAGAGCTTTACGGCTTTGCAGGTGCACCCTATACTATTACAGGTGAGGAAGCAGGCGTTACATACTACGGCACAGCACTTTC
>SVPX01000040.1 GCA_015065665.1 Oscillospiraceae bacterium
CAACACCAGTATACTCCGAATGATAACAGGCACACAGAGAAATTTCTCATTGTGTGCCTGTTGTCCTATAATCGGGTCTGTGTTGCTTGTAAGGTATCTTTTCAGTTGACATTCATCTGTGCAGGATGTTATGATTTATTATAGAAAAAAGGGAGGTTTATGTGTATGAACGATATCCAATTTGCTGTTTTGCTGTCACTTTTATCCTTGATATCGGTGCTTCTTGTTGTTGTGCTGATAAAGTCTTTCAGAGGCAAGGATAATTCTGAAAAACTTGCCCGAAGAATCCGTGAGGACGCTATGGGTGATAATGCAGTACTTCGCCAGGAAGTAAACACAGCTATACAGCAATCCGTAAAGTCTATGGGAGATATGATAGCCCTGAATCAGAAACAATCTGCAGAGGGTACATCCCGACAGATGGCACAGTTTGAAGAACGATTCAAGACCTTTTCTCTTGAAAACGAGCAGAAACTGGAGTTTATCCGTCAGACCGTGGAAAAAAGACTTCAGGTTATGCAGGAGGATAATAACCGCAAACTTGACGAAATGCGCAAGACCGTTGATGATAAACTAAAAGAGACATTAGAGGACAAACTTACCCGTTCTTTCCAGCTTGTCAATGAACGACTTGAGCAGGTGTACAAGGGTTTGGGAGAAATGAAGAGTCTTGCTGTGGGCGTAGGTGATCTGAAAAAAGTCCTTACCAATGTGAAAACCCGCGGTATCTTAGGTGAGATTCAGCTTTCGTATATCCTGAAAGAAATTCTTGCTCCCGAGCAGTTTGATGAGAATGTAGCAACTAATCCCAAAGCATCTGAGAGGGTAGAGTTTGCTGTAAAACTTCCTGCAGAGGATGAGGGCTTCATTTACCTGCCTATCGACTCCAAGTTCCCCGGTGATACTTACACAGCCCTGCAGGATGCTTACGAGTCAGGCTCTCCCGAGAGGGTAGAGGCCGCCGCAAAGGTTCTTGTTTCAACCCTGAAAAAGGAAGCCAAGGATATCAGTGAAAAATACATCTGTCCTCCCTATACAACCGAGTTTGCAATAATGTTTCTTCCAACAGAGGGACTGTATGCAGAGGCGGTAAACCGAGGTATGGTGGAGATTCTGCAGAGGGATTACAAGGTGAATATTGCAGGCCCCAGCACAATGGCGGCTCTGCTCAATTCTTTGCAGATGGGATTCCGTACCCTTGCGGTACAGAAGCGTTCTGCAGAAGTATGGCAGCTTTTAGGTTCTGTGAAGAACGAGTTCGACAAGTTCAACGATGTACTCATAATGACTCAGCAGCGACTTGACCAGGCAAATGCAGAACTTGATAAACTTGTTGGTGTCCGCACCCGACAGATTTGCAGAAAACTTTCTTCTGTACAGGCTAACACCACACCACTTGATTCCTATTCTACTCCTGTTATTTCCGACTCTACAGCAGATGATTAATATAGCGTAAAACAAAAAGAGAGCAGTAAACCTTTAAGGCTTACTGCTCTTTTTTTAATTCTGGGGATTTTTTTGTTTGCGTAGCGGGATGTTGATTTTCTTCTGATGGGGATATTTGAGCCTTGACCACAGCAGGATGATAATCTGTCCGGGGATTCCCAATGTGTAGAGAATCCAGAAGTTCAGGCCAAAGGGCAGGAAGGATACATGCAAAGAGATGAGTATAGTCCACATAAGCAGAGAAATGATGATATAGTTGCGGCGTCTGTTGAACCACACGCTGTTGAACACAAGCCATACTATCATAGACACAGGCAAAGCATAAAGGAAAGAGAGTGCATGAAGCATATTTGTTTCAAAGGGCACCATATCCAACACAACAAAGGCAATAGTAGCAATAAGCCATACAAGGAGAATGCTCATACCTGTAATGAAAAGGTGATTTTTCTTTCTGTTCAGATCTCTCAGTTTCATCCCTGAATCGTCAACATCCTTGTGGGGTGTAACAAGATAATCAAGATTTACGCCGAAGATATCTGCAATATGAATAAGCACAGTAACATCGGGAATAGATTCACCGCGCTCCCATTTTGATACAGCCTTGTCAGAGTAGTTAAGCTCACCTGCAAGGTCAATCTGAGTCATACCTTTTGCAAGTCGCAGCTGAGTAATATTTTTAGCAATAACTGATTTGATTTCGTCCATTGTGTTTCCTCCTCCTGAGGGTAAGTGTTATTATCCTGCACATTGTAATCAAGGTGCTTTGTATATGTGTTCAGGTGCCGTATCTTTAAAAAGTTGACACCTTCAACAAGGTGATTCTTTGGTAGAATCGGGACTCTACCGCTTGTTTCAGTTTATGTATTATACCACATTTCAGTTTTTAAATCAACCCTTAAAAACGTGATTCTTACTGGGGATTCTACTGTGGGTAGAGAGCCTTTTGCTGCTCTCTACTGTTGTGAATCACAGGGGTATAGCCGAAAAACTCATCAGTAGGTTGAGTATATCCCGAATTGTGATTATAATATGATTGTTGTTTGGTCAACAAGTTTCTTTAAAACAGTTGACACAGAATATGTGTGTGATATAATTGTCATAAAGTGATATATTTGTCGCTTTATTCTGATTTCAGTCAAAATAAAAAACGTAAAGGAAGGTAACGTAATGACAATAATCAGAAAACCCAGAACAAAACTAAAGGACAGAATCCTCCCTGACTACACAAGGGGAGAGGAAATCTTCAATATGGTATCCCATATTGTTGCAGGAGGCTTTGGCGTTATTGCTCTTGTGCTGTGCGTGTTGCGTTCTGCTCTGTACTCAGATGTATGGGCGGTAGTCAGCAGTGCAATCTACGGCGCATCACTTATTATCCTCTATACAATGTCAAGTGTATATCACGGACTTGTGCCTGAGACAGCAAAGAAGGTTATGCAGGTCCTTGACCACTGCACAATATATTTCCTTATAGGCGGCACATACACACCCATTGTGCTGTGTGCAATCCGCAAGGTATCTCCTGCGTGGGCATGGACACTCTTTGGCATTGTGTGGGGACTTGCTGCAATAGGCATTGTTTTTGCTGCAATTGACCACAAGAAGTACGGTAAGTTCTCTATGACCTGCTATATAGGTATGGGTTGGTGTGTTGTTATCGCTGCAAAGGTAACTTTAAAGGCAGTACCTCTCATGGGACTTTTGTGGCTTCTTCTGGGCGGTATTGCATACACAATCGGTGCTGTAATCTACGGCATTGGCAAGAAGCACAGATATATGCATTCTGTATTTCACATCTTCTGTCTGCTGGGCAGTATTTTCCAGTTTGTGTGCATATTCTTTTACGTAATCTGATAAGGCAAGGGTTTCAGATATGAACATTTTATATTGCGGAGATAAGAATATAGCTGATGGACTTATGATGTCACTTATCTCTTTAACAGATTATAACAAAGAGCCTTTGAATGTTTATGTGCTGACTATGAGTGTTGAGACGGAAAAAGGTTTGTTTGAACCGCTTGATAATTCTTTTGCAGTATTTATGGATAGATTTCTCAAAGAGAAAAATTCCCAAAGCTCATTTACTCTTATAGATATGACAAAAGAGTTTGTAGCGGAGTTTCCTGTTGCAAACGCAGAAACCAGATTTACCCCCGGCTGTATGCTCAGACTTTATGCAGATTCGGTTTTCTCTCTGCCCTCAAAGATTCTCTATCTTGATAATGATGTGATTTGCAGAGGAAGTATTGCTCCCCTTTATAACACAGATATGACTGATACAGAACTTGCAGGTACTCTCGATTACTACGGCAGATGGTTTTTCAGAAATAATATTATGAAGATGGATTATCTTAATTCAGGAGTTCTTCTTCTCAATATGGATAAAATCCGTCAGACAAGTTTATTCACCCGTTGCCGTCAAAGATGCAAAGAAAAACAGATGTTTATGCCTGACCAGTCGGCACTTAATAAACTGGCAGTATCAAAGAAAATTCTGCCCCGTAAATTCAACGAGCAAAGAAAAATCAGAAGTGATACTATACTTCAGCACTTCACAACAAGTTTCAGATTCTTTCCCTACATCCGCACAGTCACAGTCAAACCCTGGCAGATTGATAAAGTTCGGTCTGTATTGGGACTTGATTGTTACGATGAACTTTACAATAGATTCTTAAATTTAAAAAAACAGTACACAGAATATGTAAAAAAGGAGATTTGTATATGAAAAATATTATTCCTGTATTTTTTACAATCGATAACGGCTACGCACCTTTTCTCAGCGTTGCATTGCAATCAGCAATTAAAAATTCCAGTAAAGAAAATACATACAGAGCAATTATTCTTCACGAGGACTTGACTGATAAAAATATCAGCAGAATATCCTCTCTTGCAACAGATAACTTCCAGGTAGAGTTTGTGCAGATGAAAGAGGGACTTGAGTCTATTACAGACCGTATGTCCAACAGACTTCGTTGCGATTACTTTACTCTCACAATCTACTTCCGTCTGTTTATTCCTGCAATGTTCCCTCAGTATGACAAGGGTATCTATATAGATAGCGATGTGGTTATCACAGGCGACCTTGCAGAGCTTTTTAATATTGATTTAGGGGATAACTTCATCGGTGCCTGTGCAGATAAATCAGTTGTAGAGGTAGAACCTCTTGCTCAGTATATGGAGCAGGCAGTTGGTGTTGACCGTCACAGCTACATAAATTCAGGTGTTCTTCTGATGAATCTTAAGAAACTGAGAGAAGCAGAGCTTGACACACACTTTCTGTCCCTTCTCAATACTTATCATTTTGATTGCATAGCACCCGACCAGGATTACCTCAACGCTATGTGTTACGGCAGAATACATTATCTCTCTGATGTGTGGGATGCAATGCCCACAGAGGATAAGCCTGAAATTGAGGATGTAAAGATTATTCATTACAACCTTTTCTCCAAGCCCTGGTGTTATGACGGTGTACAGTACGGAGATGTATTCTGGGAGTATGCAGAGGACTCTGTGTATCTTGAAGAAATAAAGGCATACAAGGAAAATTATTCCGATGAGCAGAAAGAGTCCGACAGCAAGTGTCTGGGACTTCTGGTAGAGCGTGGTTCAGAGATTGCAAAATCCAAGGTAACATTCAGACGCGTCTTTGAAAGCGGAGAGAAGGTAAGATTATGATAATAGGCGATAACCGCGAACTGGTAATTGAAAATATCAGCACCGCCGCAGAGAACGGGGACTTTCACGTTAAGGTAGAAGTCAACGACCCTGTGCTGACTCACGAAGAAAGTACCCGTATAATCGAAACATATCTGGATAAATCTGATACTCTGACTTTTAAGGCAAAGTCCTTTGTTGCTCGCAAGATAGCAAATCTTCTCACTCATACTCTCAACAGAGATACTGAGATTACAGGACTTGAGAATATTGAGGGACTAACAGGCGGTGCAATAATCACAAGCAACCACTTCAGTCCACTTGATAATACAGCGGTGAGATTTTTAACCCGTAAACTGGGCAAGAAGCGTATCAATATTGTCAGCCAGGAGACTAACCTTGCTATGCCGGGTATTGTTGGCTTCCTTATGAATTATGCAGACATCATCCCCATAGCTGATAACAAGAGATATATGCAGAGGGATTTTGTTTCCATTCTTTCTGATTTGCTCCAGAATGACGAGTATGTTCTCATCTATCCCGAGCAGGAGATGTGGTTCAATTATCGCAAACCCCGTCCTCTCAAGAGAGGTGCATATTATTATGCCGCAAAACTTGGTGTACCTGTGGTATCCTGTTTTGTAGAGATGCAGAACCTGCCTGAGAAGGATGTGGACGGATTCTATAAGGTGAAATTTGTAGTTCATATTCTTCCCACAATCTATCCCGACCCGGAGAAGACCGTCAAAGAAAACAGCATCATAATGTGTCAGCAGGATTACGAGCAGAAAAAACAAGCATATGAAAAAGCCTACGGCAAACCACTTGTGTATACATTTGAAGAAGATGATATTGCAGGTTGGATGGGCTCAGAGGCACAGAAACACACAGCATAATGAAAAAGCAAAAAGTAAGATATTACGTAGAATATACCGATGATTTTGAGATTGCAAGGGACCAGGAATATAAAATTCCCGATTCCTATGAATATATCAGACGCAAACCCTCAGAGCGGTTTCTCTCAGGACTTATATATTCTCTTGCAGTAATCTTCGGATACCCTTTTTGCAAACTTGTTTTGCATACTAAATATAAAAACCGTAAAGCGTTCAGAAAGGTAAAGGGTGATGGTGCATTTATCTTTGCCAATCACACACAGCCTGTTGGGGATGTGTTCCTGCCTGCCCTTGCTTGTTTTCCTCGGAGAATATATACAGTAGTCAGTCCTGCCAATTTTACAATTCCTGTTATCGGTAAGGTGTTGCCGTATCTTGGGGCATTGCCTGTGTCGGATTCCTTGAAGGGTATGAAGAATTTCGGTAATGCCATTGATACCAGAATAGGAGAGGGGAAGATTATTACAATATATCCTGAGGCACATGTGTGGGAGTATTGTACTCAGATTCGTCCTTTTCCCTCGGCATCATTCCGCTATGCTGTTAAACTTTCAAAACCTGTTTTTGCCATGACGGTGACTTATCAGAAAAGAAGATTCAGCAAGAAACCCCGCACAACGGTGTATATTGACGGACCTTTCTATCCGGACAAAAGCCTTACTCCTCGTCAGCAGGCAGAGGATTTACACAAGAAGGTCTACGACAGAATGTTAAGCAGAAGCCGTCACAGCAATTACAGTTATATAAAATACGAGAAGAAAACTGATTGATAGAAGTCCCTTGCATTATTGCAGGGGATTTTCCTTTGCAATCTCTTGCGGCAAAAGTCATAATGTGGTATATTAATTATGTATTTGCATTATAAGGAGATATGTGATGATAATCCGAAAAGCAGAAATAAAAGACATTGAAGCCTTGCTTGATATTTATAATTACGAGGTGGAGAATACCACCGCAACATTTGACCTTAATAAAAAAACAATTGAGCAATGGACAACCTGGTATGAAAACCACAACATAGGTAACCATCCTCTCATTGTGGCAGAGGTTGACGGAGTTGTTGCTGGATATGCCTCCCTCTCTACTTACAGAGAAAAAGAAGCCTACAAATCCACCGTTGAGTTGTCTGTATATGTGGCAAATTCTTTTCGCAGGCAGGGTGTGGCAACAGCCCTTATGGAGGAAATTCTCCGCCTTGCAAGAGAGGACGAAACCACCCATACAGTTGTATCGGTAATCACCAGCGAAAATAACGAAAGCGTCAGATTGCACGAGAAATTCGGTTTTACCTTCAGCGGTACAATTCACGAAGTGGGAATGAAATTCGGCAGATACCTTGGTATCAGTAATTACGAGTTACAAGTATAAATTGCAGGGAATATATAAACAATAGTCAGAAGGAGAATTTAATATGAAAAATATTCTTGTGGTTGTTGATATGCAGAAGGACTTTGTAGACGGCTCCTTGGGTACACCCGAGGCACAGGCAATAGTCCCTGCTGTTGTAAAGAAGATTGAGGAATTCAATGGTGATATTATCGTCACCTACGATACCCACCCTGAAAATTACCTTGAAACATCCGAGGGTATAAAACTACCTGTAAAGCATTGTATCAAGGGTACCGAGGGTTGGGAGCTTGATAAGAATGTAGCAGAGGCCTTAAGCAGTAAACCCTATACAGCAGTAGAAAAGCCTACTTTCGGTTCTGTTGACCTGCCCTCTGTTATCAGAAAAATTACAGGAGATCAGGATTTTACAATTGAACTTGTGGGACTATGCACAGATATCTGTGTTGTGTCCAATGCACTTCTTCTCAAGGCAAACTTCCCTGAATGTAAGATTTCAGTTGATTCAGCCTGCTGTGCAGGTGTAACTGTGGATACTCACAATCACGCTCTCAGCGTTATGAGAATGTGTCAGATTGATGTTATTTAATAGGAAAAGGTGATAATATGTTTGATGTAAAAAAGGTAACACAGGATTGTGTAGAGTGGATAAGAGATTTCTTTGAGGCTAACGGCAAGGATTGCAATGCTGTTGTAGGTATTTCAGGCGGTAAGGACAGCTCTGTTGCAGCGGCTCTGTGTGTAGAGGCATTGGGCAAGGACAGAGTAATAGGTGTGCTTATGCCCTGTGGCGAACAGCACGACATTGATGCAGCATACAGTCTTGTAAACCATCTGGATATAAAGCACTATGTTGTGAATATAAAGGATGCAGTAGAGGGCGTAAAGGGTGCGATTCCTCAGGAACTTGAGCTTACATCCCAGAGCCTTACAAATCTTCCTGCACGAATTCGTATGACAACCTTATACGCGGTATCCCAGAGTGTCAACGGCAGAGTTGTAAACACCTGTAATCTCAGCGAGGATTGGGTAGGTTACTCAACCCGCTATGGTGATGCGGCAGGAGACTTCAGCCCTATGTGTCATTTAACTGTTACCGAGGTTAAGGAGATCGGCAGATATCTGGGACTTCCCTCAGCTCTTGTTGATAAAACTCCCATTGACGGACTCTCAGGCAAAACTGACGAGGATAACTTAGGCTTTACCTATGCTGTGCTTGACAGATATATCCGCACAGGTGAGATTGATGATGAAAAAACAAAAGAACTCATCGACAGACGCCACAAGGCAAACCTCTTCAAACTGGAACTTATGCCCCAGTTTCGCCCCAAGTTCTGATAAATATAAATAGCAAAACCACCCGAATTTATAATAACTCGGGTGGTTCTTTTGTTTGCACAATAATATTATAGAATTATCTTTTCTTCCAGATAAGGGGGTTGAGTCCCAGTATCAGAGGGAATATCTCAAGTCGTCCCAGAAGCATTGCTATACTGAGGATAATTTTTGAGAATGCAGAATACTCAGAATAACTCAAGGTTGGTCCTACTGTGCCAAATCCGGGACCGATATTGTTGAAACAGGCAAGTGTTGCACTCAGGTTTGTTTCTATGCTGAATGGCTCAATGCTAAGCAAAATGAAGATGCTTATAATCATCAGAATATAGATAACAAAGTATGATGCGGTTGCTGTCAGTACCTGCTCGTCAACTCTCTTTCCTTCAAGTTTGACAATGCGTACAGAGCGGGGGTGCAGGAGTTTTTTGAACTCTCTGAAAACGGATTTGATAAGCAGTATTACTCGTGATACCTTAAGTCCGCCTGCGGTTGAACCTGCACATCCGCCTACAATCATAAGAAGCATAAGCACAGCCTTGGAAAGTCCCGGCCATAAATCAAAGTCTGTGGTTGCGTAGCCTGTGGTTGATATAATGGATGATACCTGGAATGTGGTAAATCTCAGGACTTCTTCGATACTGTCATACATTTTATGGATATTAACAGCGATAACACCTATACTGATGGCTACAATTGTAACAAAGCACCATAGTTCAGTGCTTTTTAAGACAGATTTAATCTTGCCGATAATGATAAGGTAAAACAGGTTGAAGTTCAGAGCAAAGACAAGCATGAATACAGCAATAACCCATTGCAGATAGGGGCTGTAACCTGCTATGCTGTCTGCTTTGATACCAAAACCACCGGTACCCGCTGTACCAAAGGTGTGAACAACGCTGTCAAAGAAAGGCATACCGCCTGCAAGGAGCATTACAATCTCCACAGCAGTCAGTACAATGTAGATAAGATAAAGAATTTTTGCTGTATCTCTTGCTTTGGGCAGAAGTTTGCCAACTTCAGGGCCGGGCATCTCTGCTCTCATAATGTGTATAGAGCGGTCAGACATATTGGGGATAAGTGCCATTACAAAAACAAGCACACCCATACCGCCAATCCAATGGGTAAAACTGCGCCAGAATAAAAGACCTTTGCTCATAGCTTCCACATCTGTGAGGATAGAAGCACCTGTTGTGGTAAATCCGCTGACAGTTTCAAAGAAAGCGTCAATGTAAGATGGAATCTCACCGCTTATTACAAAGGGCAGAGCACCAAAGCCTGCCATCATCAGCCAGGCATAAGCAACAATGGCAAAACTCTCTTTTGCGTAGATAACCTTTGTGCCGGGACGTGATGTAAGATTAAGTATAACTCCCACAATAAGACATATTCCGATTGTTATGAGAAAGGCTGCAGCGCAACCCTCATTGTAAATCAGAGACACTATAAGCGGCAGAACAAGAAGTGCTGCTTCTGCCATGGCAATATGTCCCAGAGTGTTAAGGACCATTCGTCTGTTCATATCATTACCTCGTTATGCAATGATATCTGCAAGGTCGTAGAGAATATGACCTGTACCGATAACAATAACCTTGTCGCCGGGCATGATAACATCATCACCTGTGGGAACAATGGCTTTGCGGTTTCTTAGTATTCCCGCAAGAAGAATGTTGTTTTTGAATCGGATATCCTTAAGAGGGATATTAATATATTTGAAGTCGGGCTGAACATTGAACTTAAGAGCTTCAGCGTTACCGTCCATAATCTTGTATAGCTTCTCAACATTACTGCCCACAGAATTCTGCAGAGCTCTTGCATATCGTACCACAACATCAGTAATAGTACGTCTTGGGGAGATTATTGTGTCCAGTCCCAGTTTGTTTGCAAGGGTAACAAACTCCTGTCTGTTTACCTTGGTGATAACTTTGGGTACTTCCTTTGATGAGGCATAGTAAGAGAGCAGAATGTTCTCTTCGTCAATATTTGTGAGACACACAAAGGCATCCATATCGGCTAAGCCCTCTTCATTGAGAAGTTCCTGCTGTGCGCCGTCACCAAGTATGATGTTTGCACCTGGCAGAGCCTCTTCCAGCTCGTGGCATCTGACAGGGTCTTTATCAATGATTGTAACTGAACTGCCTGATGCAAGAAGCATTTTTGAAAGATAGTATGCAGTGCGGCTGCCACCCAGAATCATAACATTTTTTGCCTGTTTTCTGGTAACTTTCATGCTTCTCAGAAGTTTGAGAATTTCTGTGGGAGCGGCGGTAAGTGCAATTTTGTCACCGCCTATGAGTTCAAAGTTACCATCAGGAATGAATACTTCTTCGCCTCTTTGCACAGCACAGATAAGGAACTTTGCCTTCTGCTGTTTTCTCAGATCCATAATCTTGCATCCTGAGAGGGGAGAATCTTCTTTAAGTACCAGCTCGATAATCTCAAAATTACGGGTAGAGAAAGTTTCAATATGAACCGCAGAGGGGAGTTTGAGAATATTGTAAATATCAAAAGCAGAGAACTTCTCAGGGTTGATGGACATAGAAAGTCCCAACTCGTGCTGAAGAAATCCTAAGTTGTTCTCATTGTAGGCTCTGTCGCGAATTCTTGCAATTGTGTTCTGTGCGCCCAGAGTCTTGGCAATATAGCAAGAAAGCATATTGAGTTCGTCAGAGCCTGTAGCAGCAACGAACATATCAGCCTTGTCAACTCCTGCCTGAGAGAGTATCTCGCAGTCTGTGCCGATACCATGAACAGCCATAACATCATATATATTATTAATTTCGGAAATCTTTTCCTCACTTTTATCAACGGCAACAACCTCGTGTCCTTCTTTGACAAGACTTGAGATAAGAGCCTCGCCAACCTTGCCGCAACCGACAATAACAATTTTCATAACAATCTCCTTTTTTTGAATACATAGTATGAATTGTTATTAAACTGTGTCTATATTACAACTTTTTTAAGTAAAATACAATGTTTATTTTTATAATTTTTCAGTTTTACATACATTTAACCAAACATAAAGGTTTCTTTTACCATATATATTTGTATCATATAAAAGGATACTATAATCAAGAATAAATAAAAAAGGTGATAATATGAAAGAAGATAAAAAGCCCTCACGCTATCCCGAGGAAATCCCTATGGGAGACAGAAAGGAATTCAGACACGGTGTAATTGTGGATGTAGTACAGAACGAGGTCTGCCCCAAGAGTGCAACTAACCCCGTAACCCCTGCTGATACAGATGCTATAAACACCCAGTTTGCAAAGCAGGAAATAGAGAATAATATGTAACAATCAATAGACAGCACAGCAGGTAACTTATGGTTATTGCTGTGCTGTTTGTTTAAAGCAAGTTATGCTTGACATTATGCAAGGCTTTTGTGCTTGATTTACAGTTGCGTTCAGCGGTATAATTATATCATAAAATATAGACCTGTTATTGTAAGGAGAATTGTTATGACAGTAGGAGAAAGATTACATAAAATCAGAAAACAACAGGGAATATCTCAGGAAGAGCTTGGTAAAAGACTTATGGTAAGCCGTCAGACCGTCAGTTTGTGGGAAACAGACCAGACCTTGCCCACAATTGATAATCTTATGAAACTGAAAGATATTTATTCAGTGAGTATTGATTATCTTCTTTGTGATGACTTAGCGGGGAATAATGCTGACAAGACACCTCCAACAGAGAAATACAGTTTTACTTATAACGAGCAGGAACTCAAGTCGGTATATTCCCATATCAATAAATCTACATTTGTGAAGAGTTATATATTAATGGGATTGTTTGTTGTTGCGGCTTTTATGGAAGCATATGCAGATGAAATGCTTTTATCAGGAATTGCTCTTGGATTTGGTATAATGGTTTTCATTGGAATTATGAAAATGTATAGAAGAAGCAAAACAGCCAATAGAATTGCTTTTAATAATATTATGGCGTCAGAATATCATTTTGATTTCTATGATTCATATTTTACCGTAAATATATTAAGGAATAACGAAGTGACTTTGTATCATAAGGTGTATTACCATAAGATTGAGAGAGTCTGGACAACTGATGATTTCTATATTGTCAGCGTTGCAGGCCGTTTGTATATGATCAAAAGAGACCCGCTTACAGATGACTCTGTTGTAATTAAGAATTTAGGTAAGAATAACAGCAATAAAAGAAGCAAGAGATAATTATTTATTATACATAATCAGCCAGGACCGCCTCTAATAGGGTGGTCCTGGCTTGTGATTTTGTCGAAAAACTCATATATCCCTTGGTGATTCTATACATACATTCTGTTGAAATTTAGGTAATAAAAACGAATTGACAGTAGAGAAAAATGAAGTTACTATTATAGTAGAATGAATCGGATTTATGGTGAATTGAGGGGGATTTTTTTATGAAAAAGTTAGGTTGTGTTTTGTTGGGTTTAGTGTTGATGTTCAGCCTTTTTGCTTGTGGTGGTGATACCACAGAAACAACAGGGATTTGCGCAGAGTCAACTACGCAAACAGAAAGTGTAACTGAATATTCTGAGTCACTCACAGAAAAAGTTACGGATACAGTTTCGGAAAATACTGTTTATGAGTTATTGTCAGAAAGACTTATAAGAGAGATTGATGGCGAGTATAAGGAAAAACAGGAGCTCCCTGAAAACTGTACTACTGTAGGAATGCTCCAACTTACTGACGAATATTGCGAGAAATGGGAGTTGGTTGCTGACGAATATTATAATAAACTTATGGAATATGATGAGGAAAGATTTCTTGGCAAAGAAGAATATTCTTCCGAGAAGGTGCGTACCCTTGTGTCTGGATACAAAACGAATTGGGAAAAGTATAAGGATGAGGATTTTCGATTATATTCAGAAATTGTGCGTACCGTTAATGGAGGAGGCTCAGCAGTACCCGTAATTTCATCAGATTACAGATACGAGGAAACCATGGAGTGGGCTTTGAAGTTGGTCGAGATATGTGAGCGGTTGCATATTGAATGAGTTGTTAACGAGGAATTTATAATGAAAAAGTTAAGTTGTGTTTTGTTGGTTTTAGTGTTGATGTTCAGCCTTTTTGCTTGTGGCAAAGCTTCGCAAGGAGATACATCCCCTTCGGTAATGAACACAGCGGACAATACCGCCTCAGGGGATGAGTATTATCAGTATTACCGTGAACATCAGGAGTTATCTTTAACGGAAACCGGTTTCAATGCCGACACTATGCTTCGGATTGATATTCCTGAGGTTGGACTTGAGAATGTGTATGTAAGACAGGTTAGTGAAAGAATGCTCCTTGATACCGAAACGATAGGTACTGTTTATCTTATTGCAGATGACAGATACGGAGGCAATAGAGGTACATCTGATTATTATCTGCTTGTCATAGTAAACGATAAACTTTATGTAAAAGACTTGTCTCCACAGGAATTCAATAGTCCTGCTTCAATGGGAGCGACACTCTATTTTGCTGACCTTGACGGAGATAAGGACAAAGAGATACTTCTTCAGGAAGTAAAAGGTATGTCTGGCGGAGCAGGACAGTATTTGTCCCGTGTGTATGATTTTACAGATAGTGAAATCAAAAAGATTTTTACATCCTATGATAAGGAAAACAAGTATTATAACACAGGTTTTGACTGTACTTTACTTGAAAATCATATGCTTAGGATTGATAACGCTTTTACAGGATACACCACAACCTTTGAGGTCGTTCGTGAGAATGAAGAATATTTCCAATGGTGGTATGACGATGACGGCGACCTAAGGAATACTTCCTTGTGGGTAGATAGTTTCAATCGTTTTGAGCCTGAGGATGTGGACGATGATGGAATAAGCGAAATTGTATGCAGACAGTACACCTGTCTTAACAACCATGCGGATTATTCAGGAAGTGCAATTACAGTACTGAAGTATAACAGTGACACAAAGTCTTTTTATGTTTATGACGCTTGGTTTGAGCCTGCCGAGAATTAATTGATATACAATCGAACAGTTACAGATTAATTGTGATAACGCAGAAAAAAGAGCCGATACCACTATGGTATCGGCTCTGATTATTTATGTGTTAACTTATCTGAGTCGGTTGTAAATTAATACTTCTTTCTCTCAACATAAGTTGTGTGGAGCAGCTCGTGTGCCTTGTGGCCGCCGGGCTCGCCAAGATAATCCTCGTAGAGCTTCTTAACTACAGGGCTCTCGTGAGACTTTCTAAGGGGCAGACCTGCGTCCTCAGCATAGAGAACCTTTGCACGCTCTGCACGGATATCTGTGTAGTTTCTGATTTCAGCAGGAACGATGGGCTGACCGCCGCCGTTTACACAACCGCCGGGACAGCACATAATCTCAACAAACTGATAGTCAGCCTTGCCTGCACGGATATCATCAAGAAGCTTTGCAGCATTCTTAAGACCGGAAGTAACAGCAACCTTAACCTCCATGCCTGCAACATCGTAAGTTGCGTACTTGATAGGCTCAGTACCTCTTACCTCTGTGTAGTCAATCTGCTTCAGATCTTCACCTGTGAGGATGTCAGCAACGGAACGAAGAGCAGCTTCCATAACGCCGCCTGTTGCACCGAAGATAACAGCTGCACCTGTAAAGAGTCCAAGAGCGGGATCGTACTCTTCATCGGGAAGAGCAGTGAACTGGAGACCTGCCCTCTTGATCATATCAGCAAGTTCTCTTGTTGTGATTACGATATCAACATCCTGGATGCCATCTCTGCCTTCGTCATCGCGCTTATGCTCGAACTTCTTAGCAGTACAGGGCATTACAGAAACAGAAACAATGTTCTTGGGATCGATGCCTTCCTTCTCAGCATAGTAGCTCTTGATGATAGCACCTGTCATCTGCTGGGGAGATTTACATGTGGAGAGGTTGGGCAGAAGGTCGGGATAGTAATGCTCGCAGAACTTAACCCAACCGGGTGAACAGGAAGTAATCATGGGCAGAACACCGCCGTTCTTAACTCTGTCAATAAACTCTGTGCCTTCCTCAACAATTGTAAGGTCAGCACCGAAGTTTGTATCGAATACCTTGTCAAAGCCCAGACGTCTCAGAGCAGCAACCATCTTGCCCTCTGCATTTGTGCCCATAGGCATACCGAACTCTTCGCCGAGAGCAGCTCTTACTGCAGGAGCAGTCTGAACGATAACTACCTTCTCGGGATCAGCAATAGCCTCAAATACCTTTGTTGTTTCATCCTTAACAACAAGAGCACCTGTGGGACATACAACAGTACACTGACCGCAGGATACGCAGGATGTAGCACCAAGATCCTGGTCGAATGCACAGCCGATTGTGGAGTCAAAGCCTCTGTGGTTTGCACCAATAACGCCAACGTGCTGTTCTTTACAAGCAGCTACGCAGCGACGGCAGAGGATACACTTGTTGTTGTTACGAATAAGGTGAGCTGTTGAAGTGTCAACAGGCTGAACAGGATTTTCACCGTCAAAGCGGTTCTCGTCCTCAATACCGTACTCCTTGCACAGAGCCTGAAGCTCACAGTTGTTGCTTCTGGGGCAAGAGAGACATTTTTTATCGTGGTTAGAAAGAATCAGTTCAAGAGTAGTTCTTCTAGCTTCCTGAACTTTGGG